>CAMAVL010000075.1 GCA_945861735.1 Chlamydia trachomatis | reverse complement strand
ATAACTGCTACACTTTCGGCCGGCTGCGATGCCCCATCTGCAGCGCCCGTCTCCTTGGGAATAGAAAAAACTATTCCCTCGTCATCGGTCGCTGCATCTAGGACATCTCGCTCGGCCGAAAATGCAGCATTTATTTTTGCCCTGTCCCTAATCACGAAAAAAGAGATCCTTGAATTTTGTTCCAGTACTGTGATAGAGTTTTTGTTAGTTTTGCAATTCTTTCTACAGGATGATGCGGCAATGGCGGAAAAGAAAAAAATTGTTTTAACAGGGGACCGTCCGACAGGTCCCTTGCATTTAGGGCATTATGTAGGCTCCTTAAAAAACCGCCTCATCCTTCAGGAGAGTGCGACTCAGTTTGTGATGATTGCCGATCAGCAGGCTCTAACCGATCATGCCGATCAGCCTCAAAAGGTCAGAGAAAATGTCTTACAAGTGGCGCTCGATTATCTAGCGATCGGAATTGATCCTCAAAAAACCACTATTTTTATTCAGTCCTTAATTCCTCAGATCGCCGAACTCACAATGTATTACCTCAATTTGGTCACGTGGAATCGGCTTAAGCACAATCCAACAGTGAAGCAAGAGATCACCCAGAAGGGGTATGAAGAGAGTATTCCTGCAGGCTTTATGGTCTATCCTGTGAGCCAAGCGGCAGATATCACCATTGTCAAGGCGGAAATTGTGCCTGTTGGAGAGGATCAGTTACCGATGATCGAGCAGACAAATGAGATCGTGCGCCACTTCAATCGGATTTATAAAACAGATGTCCTCGTCGAAGCTAAGGCTTTAATTCCTAAAATTGCACGCCTTCCAGGAACCGATGGGAAAGCGAAGATGAGTAAATCGCTCGGTAATTGCATCTATCTCTGTGATAGTCCTGATCTCATCGCTAAAAAAGTAAAGGGAATGTACACAGATCCAGGACATTTGCGCGTAGAAGACCCGGGTAAAGTGGAAGGCAATCCTGTCTTTAGCTATCTCGATGCTTTTGATCCAGATCTCGCTGGATTAGAAGAGATGAAAGCGCATTACCAACGGGGTGGACTTGGGGATTCGATCGTAAAGAAGCGTCTCCTCGATGTCTTGCAATCGCTTTTAGATCCGATCCGCAAAAGACGGGAAGAATTTGCAAAGGATCCCGCTAGCGTGATGCGCATTCTGAAACAGGGGAGTGAAGCGACTTATCAGGTCGCAGCACAGACGTTAAAAGAGGTGCGCGCTGCGATGTTTCTGGATTATTAGACAGAGCACTAGTCTTTCTTATGCTGCTCTTCTTCGATTTCGAGGTTCATATCCTCTTCCTCTTGGGCTAGAGGCTCTTTGCTCTCAAGGTATTCACGAAATAAGATGTAAATTCCGCCGCTAGCAAAGAGGATCGGCAGGAGGATATCCCAATTGATGGTGAATTGGACTGTGATGAAGACCCCAATAAAGATAAATAGGGTAAGCCCTGTGTCGTAATGGCGACCGAGGAGATATTGACGTAAAGCTAGAGGAATACCCACGGCTAGCATAATTCCAGGCCACCAAGCGCCAAGATAAGAAACGATTGCGAGACCGATTAAAAATAGGGCGATAGATAGTGCTTTTGCTCTTTTCTTTGAAGCTGCGTGTCTAGACATAGGCTGTCTCCTTTTTTCTCACCATACAGCCAAGTCTTCACTTAAGTCAATTGCGCAAAATGCTTTTTCAAGTAGAGCCCCGTCAGTGAGTCTTCATTTTTGACAATCTCTTCAGGAGTGCCAGTAGCGACAACGTGGCCCCCCAGCTTCCCGCTGCCAGGGCCCATGTCGATGATGTGATCCGCATTGGCAATGATGTCAAGGTTGTGTTCGATGATGACGACAGTATTGCTTCGAGACACGAGGGCATGAAAGATTAAAAGAAGCTTTGCGATGTCTTCGCTATGCAATCCAACGGTTGGCTCATCGAAGAGGTAGAGTGTTTTTCCAGTGGAGCGCTTCGCAAGCTCTCGACTTAAGCGGATCCTTTGCGCTTCACCACCGGAGAGTGTTGCGATCTCTTGACCCAGTTGCAAATAGCCAAGGCCTACAGAGCGCAAGGTCTCGAGGATGCGCATGACTTTGGGGATCGGAGGCAATAGAGTAGAGGCCTCATCGACGGTCATTTGTAAAATGTGGCCGAGGTGGCGCCCTTTTGTGGTGACTTGTAAACTTAAAGGATTTAAGCGGAAACCAGAGCACGCTTCGCACGTGACTTTAACGGGTGGGAGAAACTGCATCGAAATATGGCGGGTGCCGAGCCCTAAGCAAGCGCTGCACATCCCTTTGCGATGGTTGAAGCTAAAGTTTTTGGGCGCTAAACCACGGATTTTCGCTTCGGGAAGCGCTGCAAAAAAGTAGCGGAGGGATGTCAGTAGGTCGACGTAGGTGCTGACATCGGCTCTGGCTGTATGACCAATTGGATTTTGATCGAGGATGAGCATCTTATCGAATTGGCTAATCCCTGAGACTCTAGTTGTTCCAATAGAGACCACATCTGCAACTTTTCTTCCCGTGATTGCTTGGGCTAAAGCTTTGCGCAAGAGAGCGTTCATCAGTGTCGATTTACCAGATCCAGAAACTCCTGTAATACACGTCAACATCTGGAGGGGGATCGCGATTGAGACGTTTTTTAAATTGTGTAGCGAGGCTCTCTCCATCGTTAAAAATGCAGTGCTGGAGCGTCTAGTTAAGGGAATGGGAACCCTTTTTCTGCCACTAAGGTAGGCACCTGTCAGAGAATTTGGATTATTTTTGATCTCTTCGAGGGTGCCAGACGCTGTAATCATGCCGCCGGCTTTTCCAGCGTGTGGACCAAAGTCGAGGATGTAATCGGCAATTTCTAGCGTCATCGGATCATGCTCGACAAGCAGGAGCGTATTGCCGAGATCGCAGAGTCGCTTGAGAGCAGAGTTGAGCTTTTCATTGTCATGTGGGTGGAGTCCGATGGTCGGCTCATCCAATACGTAGAGAGCGCCCGTTAAGCCAGAGCCGAGTTGGCGCGCGAGTCGAATCCGTTGAGCCTCGCCACCACTGAGTGTTGGAGCGCTCCGTTCTAGGGATAAGTAGCCAAGACCAATGGCGTGTAGAAAATGGAGCTTCTCTTTGAGTTGGCGAAGTGTTTCGTCGAGGAACTGCATTTCAGGAGTTAATGTGATCTCTTGGATAAATTGAGAGACCTCATCGATTGGAAGCTGACAGAGTTTTCCAAGGGAATATCCTCCGACTGTAACATGGCGCGCTAAAGGATTAAGTCGCTCTCCTTGGCAAGCTGTGCAGGTCGTTTGATCCAGAAGTGGTAGGAGTGTTTCACGTACAATGAGATCGTTTGCCTTCGAGAGCTTTTCAAAGACGGTTTTAAGTCCAAGCCAGCGCACTTCAATACCGTCTTTGGTAATTATTTTTTCTCCACCGTTAAAGAGGATATGAGAGGCCTCACTGCTCAAATCGGAGAGGGGAGTCTTCGGATCGATCCCCTCCTTTTCAAAAAGAGATAAGAAAAATTGTACATTGGATCGGGTCGCATTTTCTTTCCATAAAATAGAGATGAGCTTGAGGGGAGTGAGTTTGAGCAGCTCTAGATGGCGTGAAAAATTGGCTCCATACTGAAATCCAAGTCCTTGGCAATAAAGACACATCCCGTGTTCTGTATTAAAAGAAAAGGTGTGGGGCGTAATCGGTGGATAGGATTTTCCAGTGCTTAATACTGCAAAAGAGAGGTTAAAGAATAAATCGGTGTTGTCATAAGTTGCAACAAGCGTTCCATTGGAGAGTCTCGCTGCTTGATCGATTGCATCGAATAAGCGCTTTTCAATGGAAGCGTTGAGCATCACCCGATCAATTACAAGAAAGAGTTCGTTTTTCCGATGTCGATCAAAGGGGATCTCTTGATCGAGCTCATAGTACTCCCGATTTAAGCGGAGCCTCAAATACCCTTGCCGCTGGAGTCGCTCTTTAAGCTCATCAAAGCTCTCATTTCTTTTGAGTGTAAGTGGAGAGAGGATTTGCAATTTTGTTTTAGCGGGAAGTGCGAGGAGTTTTTTTAAGACAAAATCTTTACTAATTGTCTCAATTTTTTCGCCCGTTTCTGGACAATGGGCAATGCCTAAATGGGCATAGAGCACTCTTAAAAAATCATACGTTTCTGTCATTGTCCCAATGGTACTGCGCGGGTTGCCTGCATGATTTTTCTGCTCAATGGCAATTGCAGGGGAGAGTCCCTCGATTAGATCGACTTTGGGTTTAGGATGTTGCTTAATAAATTGGCGCGAATAGGCAGATAGAGATTCGACGTAGCGCCGTTGTCCTTCTGCATAAATTGTTTCAAAAGCAAACGAGCTTTTACCAGAGCCCGAAGGACCTGTACACAATGTGATTTTTCCTCTAGGAATGCGCGCATTCACATGTTTTAAATTATTTTGAGAGGCTCCTTCGACAGTAATTGCATCGAGATAGGAGGTTGTTGAAATGGGATTTACATGTTTTTTGCGGGATGGATTAAATGTGTTCTTTAATGCAATGCCAGTTGGCGTTTGCAGTTTGGCGATTTTCTCAGGAGTTCCCGTTGCAATCACCTCGCCGCCCCCTTTTCCCCCTTCAGGTCCTAGATCGATAATGAAGTCAGCCGTCTTCACAAGGTCCATGTTATGTTCAATGACAAGAACGGTATTTCCTTTAGTCACGAGCTCTTGCAATACATCAATTAACTTATGAATGTCATAAAAGTGGAGCCCCGTTGTCGGCTCATCGAGGATGTAAAATGTTTGACCACTCGATGGGCGACAAAGTTCCTTCGCGAGTTTAATCCGCTGCGCTTCACCACCCGAGAGCGTTGGCGATGCTTGACCGATTTTAATATAGTCAAGACCCACCTTTAGTAGTGTGTCCAATTTATTTTTAATCGAGGGGATCGCAGCAAAAAAATCAGCTGCTTCCAAAACGGTCATTTCCAAAATTTCATAAATGTTTTTTCCCCGATACAAAACAGACAGCGTCGTTTGATCAAAGCGGCGTCCCTGACAGTGCTCACAATGGACCCACTCATCCTCCATGAAATCCATATCGATTTTGACCATTCCCATTCCACTGCAATGGGGACAAGAGCCTTCCTTCACATTGAAGCTAAAACGCCCCGGCTTATAGCCGTAAGCGACACTCTCTGGCAGCTGACAAAACAGATCGCGGATCTCATCAAAGAGTTTAATATATGTCGCAGGATTCGAGCGCGGGGTTCTGCCAATGGGCGTCTGATCGATTTCAATGACCTTATCGATCTGCTCAATTCCTTTTACGGCTTTATGCTGACCTACACTTAATTTCGATTTCTGTAACACATTCGATAGAGCTGGAAAGAGGGTATCGCTCACCAAAGAAGATTTACCAGAGCCTGAAACTCCAGTGACTGCGAGTAATACTTTTAAGGGAAAGGTCACATCGATCGATTTTAAATTGTGATGGGAGGCCTTTTCGATGATTAATGCACCCTCTCCCTTTCTCCGTTTTGGAATCGGAATGCTTTTGCGACCAGAGAGATAAGCGCCTGTGAGCGATTCTTTCGATGCGAGCAGATCCTCAAAAGAGCCTTGGCAGACGATGTGGCCCCCGTTTTTGCCAGCGAGCGGCCCCACATCGACGATGTAATCCGCTGCTTGGATCGTTTCCTCATCGTGCTCGACGACAATGACCGTATTGCCCTTATTTTTTAAGTGCTGCAGAGTTTCGAGTAATTTTAAGTTATCGCGCGGATGCAACCCAATAGAGGGCTCATCGAGTACATAGGTCGCGCCCACCAATCCCGATCCAATTTGAGAGGCGAGACGCACCCGTTGCGATTCTCCACCTGAGAGCGTCGGCGCTGTTCTCTCAAGAGACAAGTAATCTAAGCCAACTCCTTTCAAGAAGAGCAGTCGCTTGGAGATCTCCTTTAATAAATCCTCGCCGATCTGTTTTTCTTCTAAGGTAAGCTGTAATCCTTCAAAAAAGATAAGAGCTTCATCGATTGCTAAAGCAGTGATTTCAGGAAGCCTTTTACTGCCGACTTGTACAGCTGCCGGGTACGCCTTGATTTTGTCTCCCTTACATGCAGAACAGACAGCTTGATGCATCAACGCGCCCATCTTTTGCCGATAGAGTTCGCTCGTCGCTTTTTGAAAGCGCTCCTGAGCCTCCGGAATCACCCCGCGCCAGTGGACAAATTCGGTCCACTGCGTTTTTTTCACAGGATGGACAAAGCGCATCTGAGTCCATTTCTTTTCAGTCCCGTACAAGAAAACATGTTGCGCTGCTTTCGAGAGTTTTCCCCAAGGCGTTGTGACTTTAAAATCGTAAAGTCTTGCCAAGTTATTAAAGATATTACTATATCGCACCGTTTCATAAGAGCTTGCGATGCTGCAGCAATCCTTTGCAATTGAAAGATCCGGATGGATCACTAGCGACAAGTCAAATTCCTGAGTCATCCCCAAACCCTGACATGTCGCACACATTCCCGATGGATGATTAAAAGAAAAATCAGACGGCTCGAGTGGGCCATAAGACATCCCCGACTTGGGAGAAAATGCAATTTGAGACAGGAGCGTTTCCTCATTCGAGTCCACCTCCACAATACTCATCACCCCAGCGCCTAAATTCAGAGCCTCAGTGACAGCCTCCGTCAGCCGCTTGTCTTCTTGCGGCCCCAACGCAATTCGATCGACAACCAAGTCGATATCATGAGCCACCCGTCCATCGACTGCAATGGCTTCACTCAAATCGACCATCTGCCCATCCAAGCGAATTCGCATAAACCCTTTGCGACCAAGCTCTGCAAATTCCTCCTTAAATTCCCCCTTCTTACCTCTTGCATACGGACTTAAGATCAAGATGCGGGTATTTTCCGGAAGCGCCTTGATCCTCTGCAGGATTTGGGGGATCGAACGGGGACGAACAGGCTCTTGACTAACAGGACAGTGGGGGGTCCCAACGCGTGCATAGAGAACCCTCAAGAAATCATAAATTCCCGTCATCGTCCCAACAGTCGACCTCGGATTTCGACCCGCCGTTTTTTGCTCAATAGCAATGGTTGGTGAGATCCCGCTAATGAGCTCTGCATCAGGCTTCGGCAAATCCCCCAACTGACGCCTTGCATAGGTGGAAAGCGATTCGACATACCGCCGTTGCCCCTCGACATAGATCGTATCAAACGCAAGCGATGATTTGCCCGATCCCGAAACCCCCGTAAACACAATCAGCTGATTGTGCTGGAGGCACAAGTCCACACTTTTCAAGTTGTGCACCTTGACTTGTCTTAAAATGATGGGAGGTTGCTGCTTCATGCTGGATGGAGATTACTTAAGTGATTCGTGTGGATTTTAATCGGTTTAAGAATTCGAGTATACATAAACTACTGGAAGAATGGCTCAAAAAAACATTTGTTTTTAAAAGCTTTCTAGGTTCAATGTCTTCTCTGAACTCTTAAGCCATGGAAGAATTCTTTTTTCACGACACTTTTGTGGCACTTTTTCCAGATTCTTAACTTTTTTTAAATTAAAAATAAGTTTATTTCGTTTTTAGTAGTATTTATTATTTTAATATTGACATTAACTAATTCTTATTGGTATTATATATTAATAAAAATAAGCAATTCGGCGTTTAAAAACGGTTATTGCGCTAGATTGTTGAATTCACCAAATAAAACAATAATTGGAGTAATAAAATGAGCAATTCTATAATGAGATTATTTGAAATCGCTGAAAGCTGTTCTTTGATGAATGCAACACAAGAAGATGGGGAAGATCAAAATAGTTGGATTTCACCAATTGCCTTGGGGGTAATAGGATCCTTAGGCGCTGTTTCCTACTTCAATCGTAGGGAGAATAGAGCAAGTTCTTCATCAGCATTAGTCCTACGAGAACCAACTCTTTTTGAGACTCTTGATAATGATGCTCTACATGGTATTCTCGAGTTGTTACCTGAAGAAACGTTATCGGCATTCGCTCGAGTTAGCACCCCTTTGGAATACATGGGTAACCATCCGATCCTATGGCGTGGGTCTGCGCTGAAAGACAGATTCCCCTTACTTAAGAACATCTTCGATAAAGAAGCGTGGGGCCGGATCGTTAATTTAAACACTCTAGACGGTGTGAGTTTTGAAGGAGAAGAGGAGTTTAGTCTTAGATCCGCAGTTGACGCCTTGAGAGACATCCATCATCTAAAAGTAGAGGGAGATGCAGGCTATACGATCATCACAATGCCGCAGGGTATGACAATCAATAAACTTAAAGTCCTTATCGCACGCTTTGTAGCAGAGGGTAAGTTCTCAGGCAATGCCGAGCAGAGCGATCCAGGATTTACATTATTTGTGAATCGCATTTCAGAAGTCTACGGGAATGTTTCTGTTGACAAACCCTATACATTCGCGATTTCAAATTCTGTTCAAGCAGGAAGTAGGTTCAGGTCTTATACCGTTCAAAGAGATTCAGTAAGGGCCGAGGGATGTGAGCTGCCTCAAGTGCTTGAAGCGATGACTCTTCTTTTTTTAACATACGTAGCTTCAGGTGAGAGACAAGAGCGTCTTTACGGCGTACCTGCATGGACCTTCATCCTCTTCATGCGTTGTTTAGAGCGGATAGATAATAATTATTCCTTGGTAATTGGGGGCTTCTCCTCCGCCGGCCTCATCGTCTGCAACGACATTGACTGCGACTTCATCGGCGCTGGGGGTGCGAGGAAGTTCTTTTAGGGAAAGCGCCGATTAAAATTAGGGAAAGCTCGGTATGAAATAGCGGATGCAAGAGCCGCACGTTGTAAGGTTTAGCAAACTACAACGAACACGAGTCATGCGCGGATAGCCGTGAGGGTATGCGTGAAGCGTTAGACAGTGGATTTGGTCGGGTTAGGTATTGAGCCCCGTAAAGAACGAAATCAGAGTGCCGACATGGTCCTAAACAATGGAAGGCAACACCAATGGCATCGTTAATGCGAGATGCTAGTGGACTCTGCGTGGTCGAAGGCCCTATTCATGAACATTAATTTTATACAC
>CAMAVL010000074.1 GCA_945861735.1 Chlamydia trachomatis | reverse complement strand
GAACTTGGATTTGGACCTGCGCGAAAGCTCCCGCGGATCATCGATCTTAAGTCGCCCCATATTAACAATATGGGGCGACTTAAGATCGACGATCCCCGGGGCTTTGGCGCGGTCCAAATTCCAAGTTGCTGACCGAGTTGGGTATAGATATAGATTGAGTTGCCAAACCAGCCTTGTAATTGATTTTTACCAGCCTGCAGACGCCTTCGTCGCTAGCGCTCTTCATTAGGCTTGGAGGGAATTGCAAAACTCGCTTCGCGAGCCAAATTCGATGATTTTTTCAGATTCTGAACTTTGATAGATTAAAAATAATATTATCCATTTTCAGCTTCCACATCACTGTTTTAACGGTAATTTTTAATTTTAAAATACACCTTGACAAAGTCACATTAGATAAGACTTTTTTTGAGCGTCAAAGCTCCCAGGGATCGAATAGCGCAAATGGGGCTAGTATTGAATAATACAACCCCATTTGCGCTATTCGATCCCTGGGGCTTTCACGCCAAAAAAAGTTTTTGTCTAATGTGACTTTGTCAAGTTAATAGACTAATAAGCGAAGATATACTGCAGTCTTCATCCATGAAAAAATTCGTTGAATCCGATCGAACGCCCATGCTATGCTTTGCGAGGATCTTTTCCTTATACCCCAACTACTTGAGAAATCGGGATTTTGATCAAGAGACTTCTTAGGGAGGGAATTGCAAAACTCCATTTGGAACCAAATTCGCGCTTTTAACGTCGGATTCGGATTTTTCGCAAATCGCCAATGTCCAATAGGATATGTCAATTTGCGAAAAACCGAACCGACGTTAAAATCATCAAATTTGGTCTCCAAAGATTTAGTTATGCAACTCCCTCTAGGATTAAAACTTAAACTCATGGCTTGACAATGCTCGACATTAAATTATTACGTACTCATAAAGAACTCATTGAAGCGAAACTAAAAACAAAAGACCCGACTGTTACCCTCTCCCACATCCTTGCTCTCGACGAGCGGATCCGCGAAATTAAGAAAACAGTCGAAGACCTCAAATCCTCTCGCAATCACCTCTCTAAAGAAATTGGAGAAAAAAAACGGCTTAAACAAGATACGACTGAACTCATGCATTCTGTTGCAGGTTTTGGCGATCGGATTGCCATCCTTGATACAGAGCTCGCAGCACTTGAAGCCGATCTCTTACACAAACTCTCTTCACTTCCGAATATTCCGCGCGATGAAATTGCAGTCTCTTCGGATCCTAAAGACAACGTCTGCATTGCAAGCTTTGGAGAAAAAAGAGCCTTTTCCTTCTCCTTTAAAAACCATGTCGAGCTTAACGAAAAATTGCACCTTTTTGATTTCAAACGCGCTGCCAAAGTCTCTGGAAGTGGGTGGCCAGCCTATCGCGATATTGGAGCTAGACTCGAGTGGGCGCTCATCAATTACATGATCGACATCCATCTTGAAAATGGGTTTCAGATGTGGATGCCACCTCATTTAGTCCGTCCAGAAATTATGTATGGATCCGGGCAACTCCCCAAATTCGAGAAACAACTTTTTAAGATCCACGACGAAGACTACCAACTCTACCTCATTCCTACATCTGAGGTCGCGCTCAACGGCCTCTACTTCGATGAAATTCTTCCACAAGAAGAACTCCCTAAAAAACTGATCGCTTATACGCCCTGTTTCCGTCGGGAAGCCGGCGCTGCGGGCTCTCAGGAAAGGGGACTCATCCGAATGCACCAATTTAACAAAGTGGAAATGTTCTGTTTTGCAACACCTGATCAAAGCGACGCCGTATTTGATCAGATGATGGCAAGCGCAGAAACGATTCTTCAAGGACTCAACCTCCACTATCGCAATATGCTTTTAGTGACAGGGGACATGTCTTTTGCTGCTGCAAAAACAGTCGATATCGAAGTGTGGCTTCCAGGTCAAAACCGCTATTATGAAGTCTCATCCGTGTCTAACTGCACCGACTTTCAAGCGCGCAGATCCCAAATTCGATTCCGACACAAAGAGGAAAAACCTGAATTTGTCCACACTTTAAATGGTTCAGGACTCGCAACTTCTCGTTTGATGGTCGCTTTATTAGAGAATAATCAAAATGAAGATGGCTCTGTTTCTCTCCCTGTGGTATTACATAAATATTTGAACCTAAAAACGCTTCTGCCGCACAAGGGGGCTTAAAAAATGTCTCATATTCTCTCTGACTTTAAGTCTTTTTTAGATAGCTCGCCAACCTCTTGGCATGCTGTTAAGCAATTGGGTAACCGCCTTGCAATATGCGGGTTTATGCCACTTAATGAAGATGAGAAATGGGAACTTGACCTTGGGAAAAAATATTTCGTCGAGCGCGGTGGGTCGCTCTGCGCCTTTACCTTGCCCTCCACCCTGCCAACTCAAGCGATTATTTTGGCCTCTCATACCGATAGCCCAGCCCTTAAACTCAAACCAAATCCTTCTTTCCGCAAAGAAAATATCGATCTTTTTGGTGTGGAAGTCTACGGATCTCCTCTTCTCTCGTCTTGGCTTAATCGGGATCTTTATTTAGCAGGAAGAGTCGTCGTTACAAATGTTCATGGAACACAAGAAGAGCGCCTTGTCTCTTTAGACGACTCCATTTTGTTTATCCCCCAATTAGCCATCCATTTAGATCGGGAAGTGAATGAAAAAGGATTACTTCTCAATAAACAAGAGCACCTCTGCCCTATTTTAGGACTCTCATCTCATGCAATTGATGGATCGAATACCTTGGAAAAGCTCTTGCGCCAACACATTTCTTTTCATACGCTCCTCTCTTTTGAACTCTTTTTAGTCCCTATTGAACAGGCTCGTTTTATTGGGAATCACAACGAAATGATCGCCTCCTATCGACTAGATAATCTTGGAAGTGCACATGCAGCAGTGACTGCAATTGCCTCCACAAAAAAAACCTCAAAAGACACTCTTCATATGGCAGTTTTTTTGGATAATGAAGAAGTTGGAGCTTCAAATCAAGAAAGCGCTGCATCTCCCTTCCTAAACGATCTACTGGCTCGCATCTCTTACTCTTTAAAAATCGATCAAGAGAGCCAGCTCATTTTAAAGAATCAATCTCTTTGCGTCTCTATCGATATGGCCCACGCGTTTAACCCCAATTACCCCACGAAGCTCGACCCGCAGCATCAACCTCTTTTAGGAGGAGGGATCGTCGTAAAATATAACGCGAATCAACGGTACGCAACAAACGCGCTCTCCGCTGCAACCATCATTCAAGCATGTAAAAAACTTGATATTACTCATCAATCCTTTGTCTCACGCTCAGATGTTCCCTGCGGCAGCACTATCGGACCTACGATTGCAGAAAAAACAGGAATCTCCACTGTCGATATCGGCTGTCCTCAACTCTCAATGCATTCGATCCGCGAAGTGATTGCCTCTCAAGATTATATCGATATGACCCATCTGCTAACCTATCTTTTGCAAGGGGGCTAAATCTATGCATCGCTGTTCAGATCACTTTGAAGGAAAATCTGTTGTCGATCACCTGAAAATAGCGCGCGCAAAGGGCGCTTTGGCCTCTGCCGAAATTCACGGAACAGAAATGCCCGGGCACTTGGCGGCGACGGCCGATGCCTCCAAAGAAACGACTCTCGCATTAGCCTCCCTCTTCATCATCACCCATTATTTTGCAAACGCCTCCCAGACCTTTTTAATCCTCACTCTTTTTTCTTGCACCTGGCTCATTTGGAAAACAGGCAGAAGTGCACTCCTTGGATGGGCGCGGATGGAAAGACTCCATCGAGTGATTGAAGAAGAAAAGTGGGAAATTGAACACCATCGGCAACAAGAAAGGGAGGAGCTAACCGAGCTGTATCGCGCCAAAGGACTATCTGGAAAACTCTTAAGTGATGTCATCGACGTTCTCATGGCAGACGATGATCGCCTCTTAAAACTTATGCTCGAAGAAGAACTTGGCCTGACTCTCGAGGCCTATGAGCATCCCTTAAAACAAAGTGCCGGCGCCTGTATCGGAGTCTTGATTAGCTCTGCCCTACTCTTAAGCAGCTACTGGTTTTTCCCAACTTTTGGAATTCCAGTTATTGGCTTTTGCATTCTAGCCGCAAGCGCCGCCATCGCAGCGCACTTGGAAGGCAATAAACGCCTCTCAGCTGTTGTCTGGAACGTCTCGATTGCAATACTTACACTTGGCACCGCTTACTTTATTGGAAAACTCTTTTGAATCTCCCTAAATCCACTCCCTACATTTTTGATGAGTTTTTTGCCTCTGGTAAAGAAGAGAGCATCAGCCCCTTCTTAACACCCTCATCTAGATCTTGGGGAAAAAATTTACCCCTTAAAATTGCGATTCTCTCAGCCATTTGCCTCACAGCCGCCCTCATCACCTCCTTTCACACACCAGCCCTCTCCGACTTCCTCCTGCTCCTCGTCTATTTTTTAGCAGGCACACCAGCTCTTCTTGGCGCTATCGATGACATTTGCAATCTTGAAATCAATATCGACGTCCTCATGATCTTAGCAGCCCTCCTCTCCGTCGTTATCGGCAGCGGAATGGAAGGCGCCCTGCTTCTCGTTCTCTTTGAACTTGCGGGGTCAATGGAAAATATGGTCTCAGAAAAGACGAAAGGGACACTCCTTCACCTCAATAAAATCTCTCCACGCACCGCCTGCGTGATCGGGGAAGACCACCTCCTATTTGAAAAATCCATTAAAGAGATCACAACAGGCACACATATCCTCGTCAAAGCTGGAGAAATTGTGCCGCTCGATGGGATCATCCAAGAAGGAAATGCTTTTGTGAATCTCTTCCATCTCACAGGAGAAACCCAACCCGTTCCTAGAAAAAGGGGCGATGAGATCCAAGCAGGCGCGCGCAATGTCGATGGGACGCTCACAGTCCAAGTAACACGCACGAGTAACGACTCCACGTTAAGTCGCATCATCCAACTCATCACTCAAGCCCAAAGCGCAAAACCCAAACTCCAACGCCTTCTTGACCGCTTTGGAAAACAATATGCGATGACTATCATCTGCCTCTTCTTTTTCTTTGCGACTACACTCCCTCTCTATTCCAATCTCTCTTATCTTGGTACAGATGGCGGCATCTACCGCTCACTCGCCTTCCTCATTGCAGCCTCTCCCTGTGCTCTCATTTTAGCAACACCCACCGCTTACTTAAGTGCGATTAGCGCCTGCGCGCGAAAAGGAATTCTCTTGAAAGGCGGCGTTATCCTCGACGCCCTCACCTCATGCTCCATCATCGCCTTTGATAAGACAGGCACTCTCACCACAGGAGAGCTCAATTGTGCAGCCTTTGAAAAAGTTTCTAACAGCTCCGATTGCTCTGTCCAAGACGCCCTCAAAATCGCCTATGCAATGGAGCGCAATGCCATTCACCCCGTAGCGCAAGCAATTCTCATCCATGCGCAAAAAAACAACGTAACGCCCTACGCCATTTCCAATTTTAAAGCCGTTGCAGGCTTTGGCGTCTCAGCCACCGTCTCTATCGACAATCAAATCACCCAAGCCTTCATTGGCCACGCCGACTTTATTTCACAACAGATCTCCCCTGAAAAACAAGCCGAGTGGAAAACACTTCTTCCTCAAATGACACGAGAAGGGCATCTCAACGCCATTTTACTCATTGGAAAAACGCTATTCGTCTTCCATTTTCTCGATACGATCCGCCCAAACTTGAACACACTCATCCAAACCCTCAAATCCAAAAACCACCTACGCCCCATTATGTTAACAGGCGATCACGCCGATATCGCACATTCTGTTGCCAAGCAGCTAAATATCGAAGAAGTACATGCTAACTTAAGACCTGAAGAAAAACTCAACATCGTCTCCGCCCTCTCTCATGAAGGGGGACTCATTATGGTCGGTGATGGAATTAACGATGCTCCGGCACTTGCAAGAGCTACCGTTGGGATCTCGATGGGAAAAATTGGCAGTGCGACAGCTGTCGACGCCTCCGATGTCGTCTTCCTTAACGACGACCTCTTTCTCTTAAGCTGGTTGACTCAAAAAGCGCATACCACACTCTCGATCGTTAAGCAAAATATCTCTCTAGCACTTCTTGTGATTGTCTTTGCAACGATTCCATCGCTTCTTGGCCTCGTGCCTCTATGGATCGCAGTTCTTCTCCACGAAGGAGGAACTCTCCTCGTCGGCCTCAATAGCCTGAGACTGCTTAGACAGGGCAAAAAATCATTCGATATTCACAACAATCCCATAGCCACCTCGAGATTCAAGGGGGTTAAAAGCTAAAATCCCATTGTCAGATTGCCTGATGTCCGGACTAGCTCTATTTGGATTGAAATTCCCATCTCTGTTGGCGTTTGATGAAGATCGTGAAAAAGAAGTCATTAAGCATAATCTCAGGACTCTTTATCACGTTAAAAAGGCTCCATGCGATACTTCACTAAGAGAGAGGCTGGATAAGTGAAGTTTGAGAACTCATACGGGGTCTCCTTTAAAAATTTGTTCTGATTCTTATGCATGATCCTAAAGGAGGCTCTATTCTTTAGAAATTACAAAGACCTCATAGATTAACAGATCTTTTCGCCCCAGCTTATCAAAGCCAAATTCCGGGTGCAGGTAGAGTTTTCTTCTTTCGCCAATTTTAGCTCCTTGTATACCAAGCTGAAACCCTTTGATCGTCTGGTTAAGAGGAATAATAAATGCTCTAGCAGAAGTCGTGTCTTTTAAAAGAGTTCCATCCAAGGAATATTCTTTAAAATGAATACTAATGCTGTCTTGTGGCGTAATGACTGCGCCAGAACCTTCTTCTAAAATCTCAACATAGATACGATTTTTGATAATAGGCAAGACATTGTCTTGTTTTGAAAGCATTTCCAGAAATTTTTCGGCATTCTCTAGAGCTTCTGCGCCTTCTTTTTCCGAACATTGCATAGCAAGATCTATGAGAGGAGAATACATCTCATCATTCCCTCTGGGGGGCCGTTTCTTAGCTACTTGATCTTGAAGAAGTTGCAAAACCATATCTAGTCGATAGTCATTTGCATAAGGCTGCAAATCCTCATAGAGCATTTCCGCAAGAGAGGTTTCTACAGCCGTTGGGGAAACATGCCAGTTGAATGTAAAAAAACAAGGCACTGCTCCAACAAAGATCCCCACAAAAAAGGTTACGAAATAGGATGTTTTTTTCATTTACATAACAGGGTTAAAAATTCGACTAAAAAATTATTGCTATTGTAGAGATCGACGATTTTATTTTGAAGCTCAGAGATCTCTGGATTGGAAATAGCAGAAAAAGAACAAAATCCAAACGCAGAAGAGCAGAAAAAAGGATTCTCTCTCTGCCATGCACTGCGGAAAAAGAATTCTTTTTTAAATTTCTCTTCCATTCCAAATAGATCATTAGGACACCCATTAAGCAGAAGATCTATTTGCTCACAAGGCAGCTGGAAAATATTTGAAATATCGTAGGGAAAATATTGTAAAGTTTTCTCAATCTGCATTCTTTTTTGGAAATCCAAACAACTCTTCAGATCATATCCTAATAACAATCCCACTTCAAAGTGCATTATCTTTGAGGGATCATCTGAAGAAGTACTCCGCAGAGTACTGACTACACCTTCAAGAGTCTCTTCCCTTATTTCAGCAGGAAAATAATCCGCATTCTCCGTCAAGGTAGAGAGCATTTTTTCTTTGTGAATGAAAATCACTGAATAGCCTGCTCCATCGGGAAGGAGCTCATGCTCCAAAAAATAACATTTTATTGAAAAAACAGACTGATATTTTTTCCAGAGTTTCCATCCCTTGTATTCAAGAAGAAATTGCGCTGAGAAACGATGTCTCATTTTTAGAAATGTCTTTTTGGACGCTGCAGAACTAGCAATGATATGGGTATAAACCGGATAAAATAATAATGCAGAGGGTTTATATCCAAAAAGAGTTGCTGCAAAATCTCCATTTGTCAGCAAACTCTTGAAAAAATCATGAAGAACTTCTTGGTCTGCAACAGAAATCGTTTCAAGTCTTTGTCTTATCTCAGCCTGATTATCAGGCAAAGATGCACTATGTAAAGGATAGACGCTAAGGATTAACAATCCCAAGAATAGCGAACAAAAAAGCTGCAATTCCCTCAAGCAATTATTCAATTAAGTAGTCCGCAAGATTGACAGGTCCGGTTGCTAATATCTTCATTGATTGCCTTGCAACGGTAACAAATCCATTGTACGCCGCTCTTGTCGAGATAATACCCGAATGAATCGACGTGAAGAGATTTTGCCACAATGGTGAGAGAGTTTATTGGCGTACGCAGCCAGAACCCCATAGAATCAACGACTAAATCGCTCAATTCGACATAGATTTTCTCCTTTGATGCTTCATTTCTCAGTATTGGCAACGACGCTTGAGCCATCAATGGCAAAGCAAAAACAGCCAGTATCACAAGATTTTTTAAGAGCCTATTTAACATATGATATTTCCTTATGTTTGAAGTGGTTGCCTTTGGGTGAACACTAAATTAAAACGATTTTCGTACGATCACGGCTACATTTTATATTTTTTTTTAAGAATTCGTCAATCGATTTTCATCTATTTCACAGGAAAATATGGGAGACTTCCGATTAATTTATATACCGAAAATGATTCAAGAATCGGTTTCTAGACGGGTTCAAAGCGCCGCAAATCGATGCTCGCGAAGAGGGTTGTATTCTTCAATACTATCCCTCTTCGCGAGAATTGATTTTCGACAGCTTTCAATCCCGTCTAGAAGCCGATTCTTGAGTCATTTTCGGTATAATCCAACATATAATCCAACATATCAAACTATAATGATCTCTTCAGAATTGAAAAAGGCGCGATTCATCTTGGTCAATATAGCGATTAGCTCGACTTTGTAACTTTTTCTGAGCTCTATCAAGAGAGGGGCCAGAAAAAGTTACAAAGTCGAGATTAGCTTGACAAAGTCACATTAGACAAAAACTTTTTTTGGCGTGAAAGCCCCAGGGATCGAATAGCGCAAATATCGAGTAGGAGGGAGCCTTTCAGCTCCCGTCCTCTCACACCACCGTACGTACGGAACCGTATACGGCGGTTCATG
>CAMAVL010000073.1 GCA_945861735.1 Chlamydia trachomatis | reverse complement strand
TGAACTTGGATTTGGACCTGCGCGAAAGCTCCCGCGGATCATCGATCTTAAGTCGCCCCATATTAACAATATGGGGCGACTTAAGATCGACGATCCCCGGGGCTTTGGCGCGGTCCAAATTCCAAGTTGCTGACCGAGTTGGGTATAGTTAATGTTAGTATTAAAATTAAAAATACTATTAAAAATTTGATATAACCACGAAAAAACTCAACCATTTTATTTAAAAATTAAAATTGTCGAGTTTTTAGTTGTTATATCAGATTTTTAATCTTGAAATTAACTAATGTTTATTGATATAATTTATTATTAAGACAAACAGATATTACTGCGATAGATTGTTTGATTTTCCAAACGTAATTAATATAAATGGCTTTATGATACCTCAAATACCCTCGTCTGCCTTTATTACACAAGTGGTTGATCCTACGCCACTTACCAGATGTCAGGCTGCCCAAATGATCGATCCCACTCCACTATCGCAGGCCACACAAAAGGTTTTCCAAGCGGAAAAGCCGTCTCATGACCCTATTTCTCAAAGCTTTAGGATCAAAAGGAGCAATACGCGTGTTGATCTTCGATTACTGCAATTCTTATTGAATGATTTTGTGGGGGGTGGAAAAGGGTATCATTTAGATCTCGCTGTGGATTTTTTGAAGCGCTATTTAGATCGATACGTTGACCTCTGGCCACAAGACATACATGTGAAGACAATCCAAACGACCCTCAAGTCCTATATCTATCAGGCCGATGTAACGAAGTCCTTGACCGAAGCTGCTACAGAAATCTGGCAACGACTGGAGGAAACAGGCTACGTAGCTCTTGGTGGAGGTGTTCTCGATGGAGATGGCGGAGGACATGCCCTGTTTTATGAGTTTAGCAAAGACATAAAGGAGCTGGTCACATTTCAAGTAACAAATTCAGGAGATGGGCTACAGTATCATCCAAAAGACAACAACGGAGCGCATTACCGTACGCTGGTATATTCTGGCGCAACTCTAGCTGATTTAAAACAGATGCAATTTCTAGAACTCCTATTGAACTTTACGAGAATTCGCCCGGCATTACGGCAGCTTAACGGGGTGATCCCAGAGTTGCTTCCGCAACGCCTAAGTGTGCACGATGTATACTTAGCCTTACAACATGGTTGGCCAGGAAAAGGACCTTTTCTAGCTAAAAATCTAGGCAAGGCGCAACGAGGCAAGAGTTGCTCTTTACAAGCTCTCATGAAATGGCTCAAGGGGGTATGCGATCGCAATCAACATCCTTGGCTAACGTTATGGATTAAACTTTCTGCATTTTCCGATTATTTAGATAATGAACCAGAACACTCCGCTCAATTCATCGCAGATGCATCGAGAAAGATCAGTACCCATATCGATAAAATGGATAAGCAGAATGCAATTCCCCCGTCGTTATTGGAAGTATGGGAAGAGATTTCACAACGGGGCTTGACTAAAAGAAGCGCGGCTTTATCTCGGGAAGCTTGTAAGAGGGCCTCTGAGGCATTATCGGCCACTGTAACGGGATTAGGACTGGAAAGTTACCAGATTGTGCAACTAGCTAAACCATCCGATTCTCAAAAGCTTCCTCCAGCAATAACACCTTATATTTATCCTCACGCTTTTCCAGGAGAAAAAGCTCCCCTGGCTGAATTGCCTACACTCTCTGGTAAAGATGTGGCGCCTCTGTTTGATGAGATGTCTTATCGAATGAATATAATCCGTCTACTCCCCAACTGTCTACAGTGGGACGTTAACAAGCGGGAGACACTCGAGCAGTTAGGAAGTCTACTCCCACTCTTTTTTTATATGAAGAATCCAGCTCCCTCTTTGCAAGTACCTGATTCTTTTTGTGCCGATTTATTAAATATGTGGATGGGAATTTATCTAGAGGCTAAGCGAGAAGGGGAAATCTCTCGTGAGGTTCTTCTCGAATGGATGAATGGCGCTTCTATATTGATTGAAAACTATACTCCCGAATTGCGTTTTGATTCACCCCAGTCGAGAGAGAAATGGACAATGTTAGCAAATCTTATTGAAAATGAAAAAAAGCTCTTAAGCACTGATTTAGGAGAACACTACAAGCCCCCGAAAAACTACTGGACAGTCTGGAATCAAAATTTTAATGCTCCAGATTATAATTGGATGCCTTTTGGCATTTTTTTCAAACAAAAGAACACCAGTAACAGTCGGAGCTATACTTCTTCAGACGAAACACTAAAAGAACTCCCTGAAATGGCCCACTTTTCCAGACGTATCCTACAAAAATTCGCAACCTCTCCTGTTTGTATTACGGAGTGGAACGAGGGAAAAGACACCCCCGATCAGTATCTAATGAGGCAAGCCAAAAATATTGAAAAGTGGGACCATTGTCGATGGAGTACGCCGACCCTCTCAGAGCCGTTGATTGCTATCAACAAGGCAATCGACGCCTTTGCCTGCAGGCTTCTCTGTGTGCCCTATTATGATGTCCTTAGAGAAGGCCTAGCAGCTCTCTTTGTTCTAACAGATCGACATTTGAGCAAAAAACGGTCGACGCCCGAGGGTCATCTAATTACACTACTACCTAACGGGCGCGACATTGGATGGACTAGGAATACTCTCACCCATCCCTGTATTCAATCAATTGCCGATACGACCACGCGCCTTAAACATCTTAAGGAAAAACCTGAATGCATTTTGTTAAAAACAGAAGTTCGGTGGAAGTCTCTACAAGATCTCAATCAGCGCGTTCAAGGCATTCTTTTAGATGCAGAGAGACAATTTCCTTTCATGACTTCATTAGAAGAACAAGAGTTTCTGATTTTTGTGCAAAAAGAACCTGTAACCCGCCTTGCAGAGATGCTCGTTTTCTTCAAGAAGTGTCTCCATAAATTATCAATTCCTGCGTATCAAACGACTTTTGAACATCTTCTGTTTAGCAAAGAAGGAGGGGAGCTCCTCGAACAGCTGTTTCAACAAGAGCCTGCATCGATCGCCCTCCTATTTCAGTTTTTTGAAAGAGGCTATGACGCGCTGCTTAAAGAAGATCCTAAGGTGCAACCAGGAGCTGCTGCACTACTCCATAGCCATATGAACATCGTTCAGCTAAGCTGTCTCTATAAGCATCCCAACCAACAGCTACATAGAGAACGGCTATTTAAAAACTTAGAAAAGCTGATTACAGCGGGACAAAAAAATCCAATTCTTGGCAAAGCTCTAGGACAAGCAGTATTTGCAGCGCTACCAGCTCTTGAATTTATTTATCCTCAACTACAGCAACACCCCGAATTTTTACAGACATTAACGACGACCTGTCTTTTGGAATGTAAACCCGGCGATTACACGCAGACTCCTTATTCCCGTTTACAACTCCAGTATGGGTGGAATTCCTTTAAAGCGTTATTGACAAGGGATTCATACGCCCTCACGTTATGGCAAAAGGCTGCGGAACGGGTCTTTGGAAAAGAGGAAAGCTCTGTTTGCCTCTGGGACCCTATCAAAGACAGACTGAAGCTAAAAACCTTGGAAATCGACTTAGGGGCTCGCTGCATCGCAGGGGGCGATGAGTTGAATATGCGCCTTATCCCAGAGCCCTATCGGGGCTATCAGTTTGAAAAGCTATTTGGCAAGCGCAACTTTTTTGCCAATGAGCGCATAGATGAAGGAATGCAGATCTATGCCTTTTCTTGGGAAAAGGCCTCATATGAACTCAGAATTCATCTTCTGACAGAACAAAAATACATTTACAAGAAATTCGGAAATGCATGGTACTCAATTGAAAAAAATGAACTACCAGGAGCTTTAGGAAAAGATCAATACTCTCTATGGAGATGCGAAGCAGAATATCTCGTGGAAAATAAACACACACATGAGGTTGTCGCGGGGGGTACAGAAACCAGACTGCAGCGCTATGCTGACTCTGAGAAACTGGAGGAGAGTCTAGTTGTATTTGATCCAGCTCAAACGACTTTTCTACGCACGTTATTTGAACGACTACAGAGCTCTGTACAGGTATGGGCAGACCCTGCCACCAATCGGATTCAACGGATAGAACTGCCTTGTCTACAGCTACAATTTTGTAGGGAAGTAGACACAAACTACTTGAAGAATCGGGATTTTGATCAGGAGGCTCCCCAGGTTTTTTGTCTGGAGAGAGCGACCATTGCCGATAGGCAAGGCGCAAGCGAAGGCAAAAAATCTGGGGTAAAGCCGACGCCATCAAAAACCGATTCTTCAGGTAGTTTGTGTATACATGAAGGCAAGGAACGGGTTCAAAGTATCCAGTTCCCTGGGTTTTTCATCGCAGAGGAGCAGCACGTTGCCTTTCTAAAAAGTTTTAGAAGCGCCCTTATATTGGAAAATGCCTTAAGGCAAAAAAAAGTGATCGTGCCTCTTTGGTCCTTCGAAAACACTCCATACCAACCTTATATAGAAGATTCCACATTTTCAACTACTGACTCAAGTGGTGAAGAAAAGGATAATCACCCCTATCTCACCTTTGATCTAGAAAATGCCGGAAGCATGCCCGTATTTTCTCCACGCCCCTGTCATCAAGCCTCTATCACGTGGCTGATCTCCCTCTATCTCCATACACGCGAATACCGCACAGCTCTCGATCTTATCGAACAAACGCGCGTCACCTCACAACGCTCTATTTCCCCTTTGACAAAGACGATTCTCGAAAACGCAAGTACTCTAGGTCAAGAGCCCGACACCCACCCGCACGCGGTAGCGTTACGCGTGCGCCTGCGCGCCTGGCACGGACAACTAGCTGGTCTTGACAGGAGTCAAGATCTCGACCGTTATAATAATCTACGCAATGCCATGGGCCCATTTGCTCTATCTCCCAAGGAATTTCCAGAAATAAGCTACTGCTCCCCTCGGAGTCCAGTAGAACGATTAGATTCCACACGTCAATTGGACCGTTTAGGGTGGTCGGCCCCACTTCCACAGAAGCTCAGAGAGAAAATCGTGCAATCCTATAACCTAAGCCTTCAATCACCCCCTGCGTTAACGGTTATTGGAGAAGACTTCATTCTCAATTTCTTAAACCACTATGAGACGATACGTTACGGCAAAAAGGATGATAGAGAATGGAAATGCTTAAGCTGCATTTTGTATTTTACATGTAACGATCCATCCCCTCTTATTTCCTGTCTGAGTAGGATTCTATTGTATGCAAAGAGTAAATATTACACACCAGATCTCCATGCCATGTTTCAACTCGAAGAAGCGAAGTTTCAATGCGAATTCGACAGTTTTCTTAAGATTATATTCCCTTGCCCTTACCCTTACGGAGAGACAATAAAGTTGGAGTATCCCACCTCAAAACGATCTCCAATCGTCTTTAAGCCGCAAGGGCAGCAACAAAGTATTGAGCCTCGGGATGCGCGCTATGTCGACGCATTTGAACCCCTACCCCCTTTAGCCTCTCTATTCTGTGATCCCCTCCTCTTTGAACCACTAGAAAAAGATCTCATCGTACGGCGTACAGTGAATGTAACAACTGAAGCCCAAGCTGTGGAAGCACTCTCTTTGTGGGCAGAAAAAGAATCTGCAAGAGTCGCAACAGAGCCTGTATTACAAGCCTCATTTGAAAGACTAAGGAGAGGAGCACTCCAGCTGCAAAAAGAGATCCCAAACAAAGATAAAGAGGAAGAGGCTTTAAGCACAGATTCTGCGATACGAGAAGCTGTCTTGGGCCGCTACAAACAAGAAATTGATACAAGACGGGCAGCTCTTAAAGTTAAAGAGAGAGCTATTTTAGATAAAGCCAATGACCTACACAATCAGAGCCATCTGCATCTGGAAATCGGTCGTGAATTGCGCGCTCCACTCGATATCGAAACGCTTCTCATTTCATTAGGACGAAAAGAGATCTCTGTGATCCGCAATGCCAACCCATCGCTTTCGAATCAAGAAACTACCCAACTGATGCACGAGGTCGCAGAATACGCCTACCTACGTGGTGATTTACAGCAACTCGTTAGAGCGCAACGAAGCCTATTAGAAGCGCCCGAGGGATATCTCAACGCCGCTAGGGCTTCCCGTTGCTACGATCCGACAAAGGCCCCCGAACTACTCGTATTCGAGGTCCTCTCCGATCTCATTCTACGCAAGGAACAAGTCGAAGCCCTTAAGGGATTAACCCCCGGAACGCTATTCGAAGCGCGGACGGGATTTGGAAAATCAAAAGTGTTACTCCCTCTATGGCTCCTGCTCACCTCTCAGGAGAGTTTAGCAATTTTTATTTCCCCTGCGTTTGACGATCAAGAAAGATATCTTCAGGGGCTGCTACAAAAAGCCTATCACTTTTTTGGAACTTCGATTGAATTTACACGAGACAGCCCAGCTTCTTTCGAAGAAATTACATTTATCCACAAAGAGATGCAACGAGCCGAACGTTTAAGACGCCCTGTCTTTATGAGCACGCAAACAGCACATAACCTGTTTGTATTGAAGTTAAAAGAACTCGCTCAAAGAGGCGGACAGTTAAGCGTGATATCAAGCCAGGCATTGCAAGCGCTTCTCTCACTTCGCCGTTACGTCAAAGATAAGCGCGTCTTTATTGACGAACCTCACAAAGGCTTGGATGACAGACAAGAATATAACTACTCCATCGGAATGCCAGAGGCGATCGATCCTAAACGTTTACAATTTGAAATAGACCTCTACAGAAACCTTTTCAGCCTCATCAAAGGGCGTTACCAGATCGAGTGTTGGCCATGTAAAGGAAAATCGCCTCTTACGGAAGAGCTTTATCGCAGTGGGGTATTAGCGCCTCTGCTGGATCTCATGATTTCCGCCACTTCCGAAGAGAGGCCCTATCTCCTGGGAGAGCTTAATCTCGATGCGCAGCAACAGTTTGAACAGGCTCTGACACAGACCCAAGACCCTAAACGAGGAGCTTATATACGCTCTCTCCATGACCAACTCCACTACTACCTCCCGCAAACCCTGCAACGCCACTGTGATGAACACTATGCACTTGGAGACCCACAAGGAGAACGGATTGCTATTCCCCTAGAAGACGCGCGCAATCCACGTCAAGGCAACGAATTTGTTTCTATCGATCAGATGCTGAATTTTACTATTCAAGCCAACCTAAAAACCCCGTTTTCAGAAGAATACCTCCATAACTACCTCCAAGAACTGGGCAAATTAGCGGCAGAAGAGGCTCATGAAAAAGCTACACCCCTAAAAAACACTCAAGCATATCAACACTTTCTCCTGTTAACAAAAGAGTTTGAACCACCCCCTTCAGGCCTTTTAACGCTAAAGCCCGAAGAATTTGTACGCATACACGCCCACCTTAACCTGAACATCGAGGCTAAACTACAGCTCATCCATTTTCATGTGCTTCCTAAAGTACGTCATTTTCACGAAAAAGTCAGTAGCTCCCCGCATCTGCTCGTCCATTGCTTTGATCAGGTGGTCGGAACTTCCGCAACGCTTTCGATGCAGCATTTTCCCCATACCTGCAAAACCGCAGTCGATGAACGGTCTATGGCGAGAACGATTGTTGCTTTACTTAAAAAAGATGATCCCGTTGTCGAACTACCAGAAACAGATAGCCTATGCCCTCTTCCCTATCTCCGAGAGCAGTTTCCCGATGCCTCGGTCGTGATTGAAGTGGGAGCCGTTCTGCGCCATTACCCCCAGATTGAGGGGATCGCTCAAGAAATTTTAAGGCTTTATCCCCTGTTTAAAGGTGTGGCGACATTTGATGCCGCAGGACATCCCGTAGTCATCACAAAAAATTCCACTGTATGGACACCCGTAGAGAGCTCCGGCATTCCACGGGCACAACTCTTCTGGTTTTATGGACAAAAAGACACCACTGGACGTGATGAAAAAATGGAAAACACCGCCATTGCAGTCGTCCTCGTCAACCAACACACCACACTCACCCACCTCATACAAGGTGTGGGACGGATGCGCGGCATCTTAAATGGACAATGCGCAAAGATTGCAATGGACAACGAAAGTTCTTTATGCATCCGCCGTACGCTTAACAAATCAAGAGAAGAGTCTCTCACACTACTCGATCTGATCAGCTACTGTGCAGAGCAAGAGGGAAAAGGCAACGGACTGGCTAATTTTAGATCCTTAAGTCTTCAACTCGATGCACTCATCGAAAACTTTTTCTGGGATGGAATCTTGACCCCCTCAGTTTCTCAAGGACAGTTAGACAGAGAATTAAAAGAGATCCGACACTACCTCGTTCAATCAACCAAAGATGAACCCCTGCTCCGTCCTAGTCTGACTTTGCACCCCGTGGACACAACTCAAGCCCTAGAGAAACTCATGAGCGCTTATCATAAGAAAATTCAAGCCATTCAAGAATTAAAAAAATGGACACTCTCTCAAATTGATCCTACCTATATGGAAAAAACCCGTGAACACGTACAGAACAACATGCTTTATCCTAATAAAGTCTATCTGCACCATACGCTCGGCTCCTCACAAATAGTAGAAACGACATCCGCCCAGGCAGTCGTACAACAAAAGACCACGACAACTGCGGCTAACACAGAAACCTTTGCGGCCGATGAGACAGAGACGATCAGCGAACAATTTGCTTGGAGCTCCCTCTTGAAAGGCAAAGACCCTCTACCACGCACGCCTGAAATCAATCCTCATTCCCTGTCCTCTGTATTGTCGCATCCATCTCTGAAGAAATACCAACCCCTATTTGCAAATACTCAGGTACACATCTCACAAAATGCTCTCTGTACATTCACAGGAGATAGTGTTCAGCAGCCCGGCTGGATGAATGGATACACCAAGCCATTACACTACATCGTGCAGCTGCTCAATGGACGCTATGTACTGATCGACACGCAAGAGGCCGCCCAAGTCCTTAAAGAACCCGACAGCGTACGACTACTCTGGCTCGTTAACCATGGCCCTCTGATACATAAGCCTGAATCCGCCAAGAACTTCCAACAAATCGAAATAGATGCCAAACTTCTCAACGGAGACCTGGATTTTAGCGAAGAGCAACAATCTCACTTTGATGCATGGATCTCACAACAAAACCGTGTTCTTCTACAAGACTTCGCTACTACAGTTCTGAAGAGCATCAAAAAGCCCTAAAATAAGGGCCTTAGCTTCAAACTGAGTTATACTGCAGTCGGCCTGAAACTTGGAATTTGGACCGCGCCAAAGCCCCGAGGACCGACGATCCGCGGGAG
>CAMAVL010000072.1 GCA_945861735.1 Chlamydia trachomatis | reverse complement strand
TTATACCCAACTCGGTCAGCAACTTGGAATTTGGACCGCGCCAAAGCCCCGGGGATCGTCGATCTTAAGTCGCCCCATATTGTTAATATGGGGCGACTTAAGATCGATGATCCGCGGGAGATTTCGCGCAGGTCCAAATCCAAGTTCATGACCGAGTTGGGTATAAACACAGCCTCACTCTCTGGCGATCTAGCGGTTGAGCTCCAAAATCCGAAACCCCTCTTTGATGGAGCCCTCTCTATCCATATCGATCAAATCAATCAACTAGCCCCACTCTTTGATGACTACCACTTCAATGGAAGTTTATGCGCTAACTGTTCCTTATCAAAGACAGGAGAACAGCAAAACGTCGAACTCGAACTCCTTGCCAAAAACTTACGCTATTGGGATCAGTTTGCTAATGCCACATCTCTTTCTCTAAAACTCTATAACCTTTATGAAAATCCTCAAGGCTATTGCAACCTAAGAGCTGAAAACATCCGTAGCGCATCTCTTTATTTAAACCAATTTGATCTCCAGGCGGCGTCTGAAAATTCCTCCAAATGGATGTTTGATTTTCATACACAGGGTCTGTTACAGACCCCTTTTCATTTAAGTGCAAACGGATTATGGGAAAAACAAGGAGACCTCATTGAACTAGAAATGACCCATCTCGATGGGGAAATTGTTGAAAATAGGCTCCACCTTCAAGAACCGTGCACAATTCAATGGGACAGCTCTTCTGTCATGGGGCGAAAAGTTGTTTCAACACAAGCTTGCGCTGATGGATTACTGCGCTGGCACCTTAACTTATCCAAACTCCTTCTTCAGTTTCCCGCTAAATCTGAAATCACCCCCTTTAAACTCTCTATTGGAGAGGGCTTTCTCATGAGCTCATTTCATTTTGATGAGCTTAAATCCCATGCACACATCGAACTTCTCCATCTCCCCCTTAACCTCGTTAAAGCATTTCGCCCACAACTTGCTCTAAATGGAAGCCTCACAGGATCCGGCTTTTTCAATGGAGATCAAAATGGACTCCAAGGTGCATTGAATGCAGTCCTTGAAGAGGCAAAAATATCTCAATATGGAAGACTAGAACCTCTCGCTGCGAAAGGATCTATCCAAACTCACTTCAATGACAAAATCGTCCAGGTTCAGGCAAATCTGGAAGCCACCGATCAACAATTCTTAGAATTAACAGCGAGCATTCCACTTGAGTATCAACCCTACCCATTTGCACTCAAAATCGATACAACAAAACCCTCCAGTGGAGAGCTCATTGCTGAAGGACACATTGAAGAGCTCTTTGACTTTATCAACATCGGTGCGCACCACATGAAAGGCAATACCTCTGCCCACCTCTTCCTTTCTCAAAAGCTCAGTAACCCAGCGCTTCAGGGCGATATTACGGTCGAAAACGGCTTCTACGAAAATTATATTACAGGCATGGTCCTCACCAATGTGCACCTTCAAATCCAAGCCCTGAAAGACCATTTAGAACTCTCCTCCCTTTCAGGACAAGATCAGAGCGTTGGAACCGCATTTGCCCAAGGAAAATTAGAACTCAATGCACAAAAAAAATTCCCCTATTCTTTTTTAGCACAACTTGAGAACTTTAATATCCTCTCCTTCGATCTCATCGACGCCAATTTTACAGGTCCCCTTTCCATCACAGGCGATATCGATGCCGCTCTAGCGCACGGATCCTTGACCATTCCAAAAGCCACCATTTCCATTTTAGATGAGCTCCCCTATGAACTCCCTAAATTACCCGTTCAGTTTATCAATCCCCCCTCTTACTTAAAAAGTTCACAAGTTTCTAAATTTTCCGTCTTCCCCTTTAACATTGATGTTGAATTAACCTCTAAAAACAACATCTATGTCAAAGGAAAAGGACTCTTTTCCGAATGGGATGGAGATGTTCACTTAACCGGAACAAATATGACTGTCATGGGAAATGGGAAGCTTCATCTACTCAAAGGGGAATACACATTCTCTGGTAGACTCTTCAAATTAACCGAAGGAGAAATTCTCTTTACCGACAAACCGAAACCCACCTCCCACATCAAACTCAGCGGTATCCTCAATCTTCCCGATGTAGAAATTACAGCCCAGCTTCAAGGGCCACTCACAGCTCCCCTACTCACCTTCCAATCGAATCCCCATCTTCCCACAAGCTCCATCCTCTCTCGCATTCTCTTCAACAAAGACATCGACGATATCAGCCAACCCGAAGCGATCCAACTCGCCAATACCCTCATCAGCTTATCCGGCGGTGCAGCCCCTAATATTTTAGAGAACATCCGCAAAACCCTCAAAGTCGATCGCTTAAGCCTCGTGTCAGCTGGCAAAGGCTCTGACGCCCTCGCCATCCAGATCGGCAAATACCTCATCAAGGGGGTCATGATCACCCTCTCCCAAAGTGCAACGAGCAGCCAGGTCATCGTCGAAGTTGAATTAAAAAAAGGATTTGTCTTCCAGGCGGAGACCCAGGATGTCGAAGAAGGGAAGTTTTCCCTTAAATGGAGACAGAGCTACTAGTTGGGATGTGACAAACGCTTAGTTCCTTGAGAGCCTGTCACCGCGAAATTGTTCCAGCGCATTTTTGTGCCAAATACAGCTCGGAAATCGCCCACACAAATAAGGCCTCAAAAAAACGCGATGACAGCCGCTAAGGAACTAACTTGACAAAGTCACATTAGACAAAAACTTTTTTTGGCGTGAAAGCCCCAGGGATCGAATAGCGCAAATGGGGTTGTATTATTCAATACTAGCCCCATTTGCGCTATTCGATCCCTTGGAGCTTTGACGCTCAAAAAAAGTCTTGTCTAATGTGACTTTGTCAAGCTAAGGGCTCGTAAAGAAATAAGTCCCCAGTTTCAAACTACGTGAAAGCTCTCGCGGTTGTGCGATCGTAAGTGGGTTTGTATCATCCATACTGACCCGCTTACGATCGCACAACCCCGGGGCTTTGACGCAGTTTTAAATGCGGAAATTATTCCTTTACGAGCCCTAAGAGTTTGTCACATCCCACTATACACCTGTGGTATTTGAGCTTGCGGCATGACTCTCTCCAAGCAAACTGATCATGTACCCAATGGAAACAACCAACACAGCAAAAACGCGGGTCAAAAAAGAAGGCGACAATTCTGCAATACAGTATTCTTTAGATAGCTTTTTTGAGATCTGCGGTGCTAAGGATGGGGCGGTTTGGGGTATAACCTCTTGAGATGGCATCAATTTATCGCCTCCAACTGCCCTTTCTAGGTTTATTTCCACAGGAACTTCCTGAGGTAATTCACTGCTGTTTGCATTAGACGAAGAAGGAGCAACAGTTGGTTGCCCGCCAGTTAACACCAGGGGATTTGATTTGATCGCCTCTTCTCGTTGCTTCTGCGTGGCCTCTTCTTGCTTCTGCTTGGACGGATACAGAATACAGTAATGCGCTCCATTGCGATAGAATCGATCAGCGGAGAAACGTGGTGTTTTGGTTTTAATGATGCACTCCCCATGCGCATCTGCATAATGAACGGTAATTGAAAAATCTAAAACTTCACAAAGCAATTGTATTTGGAGCTGATCTGCTTCGACTCCCATCGATAAGATGTGATGTTGGATAAAGTCTTCCTTTGATTTTCCGTAGGTCGGATCGTCGAATATTTGAGCATCCATTGCAATTTTTACTCTTTCTTGAAAAGCCGGGTGAGTTTGTATCAGATGACGGAAATAGTGGATAAATGAAAGAACATTTGTGTTCTCCTGTAATCGAGGAGTTATAATAGACGGACTTTGTTTAATGTCTAACAATAGATTGAGTAAGATTTTCTTATAGGAAATGGGGGCATCGTCTGTCACTCGCTTAACAAAGGAAGCTAGAGCATCATCGTTTTTGCTTAAGTGCTGCAAATATAGAACTGTAAAAGATGTATAAAAACAGTTCCCATCTCCACGGATCTCTTGGAGAGATGGGTAGTTTTTACAAAAGTCTGGTTGTTTTGTGCTTTCTGTAGTCGTCCAAAGGCGAGGAGTGAAGACGCACGGCTCTCCGTAATTAATCGGAGCGTGAGGAAAAGAGGAGAGTAATCGAGCTGTAAAGCTGCGAAAAGCTTCTCCTATAGGAGACAAGAGCTTGGTGCAGCTGCTGTACTCACTGAAGGCAATTTCAAATTCTGCGTCTCTTAAAGGCGTTTCCAATCTTGCTGTTGCAGATTGTTCGAGGAGTTTTAATTTATTTTCCCACTCTGTAACGATTGTTGCGATTCTGGAGAAGGCGTTTGTTGCATCCTCTATGGAAGAAATCGGCATAGAATTCCACTGAGAAGTATCCGATTGGATCTCATGATTTAATTGATCTAATGATGCAGATATATTTGGTGTCATTTTTTACCTATTAATAAGTGAATTAATTTGTTCTATAAACTATATTATATAAGCGCGCTTTATTTAATTCAATATTTTATTACAATTTATTACAATTCGCTGGAATTTTTTAGAAATGTCCCGGTTTTGTAAGAATATAGAGATCTCCGCTCTGTAGTAATGAAATATTTATTACCAGTAGGTAATAATATATGTACAGGACTATCATTATGATTATCAATGAATTAGATCAAGTCTGAGATTATCTTTTCAATCTACAAAAGATTATTATATTGATTTTAAATGTTATTTTATTATAACATATTAATATAGAAACAAAAGAAAGGAGTAACTAATGGCAAACGCCACACAAATAGGAATAAGTTCCATTGCACCCTCTTCTCAGGGAATTTCAGCAGACTCGTCTAGTCCATCTTCTTTAAATAAATACGATCCTGTGCGGATAGGACCTGAAGATTGTATCCGACGTATAAAACAGATAGCAAACGTGATAAGCGCGCAGATCCCCCCGAAAAACAATGGCAATCAATTTAATTGTGGTGTGATGTTAGAAGCTATGAAAGAGCCTACTCTTCTCGGTCCGTGTGGTCATATTTTTGACAGATCGTCCACTGTAGGAATCGCGACGGCTCTGGTCACTACATGTCCTACATGTAGGGTTGTAATTCAATCTCGAACCCCCGATCTTCTAGTCAAAGACCTTATCAATGACTGGCAACAAGAAGACCGAATTCTCACACTCTCCCACTTCAAAAAGGAAAAAGAAAAACTAGCTGATAAATGGATTCAAACAGCAAAACACTTTGAGGCGGAAAAAGAATATGATGAAGCCCTCGCAGCTTATACACAAGCATTTTTATATACCAAAAAAGCAGAGGCTTATGCGGCAATACCCCAACTTTATCTAAAATTGGAACAGACGGAAAAAACAGCTCTTGCTTACCTTCATTTAGCCATGTACCAACTTCAAGAAGGAAAGGCAAGGGAAGCCATAGAAACTTTAAAATCTGCCGAACAGAACTCTCCTAATCCATTGAAAATAGATGTATTACTTATGATTCTGGCTTTAGAAGTAGATTCATCTCAAGAACAAATGAATAAAGCAATATTGAACGCTTCGGTTCAAAAAGATCCCGAAGATGCAATTGCAATTTATAAACACGTGATAGCTGTAAATCCACGACAACTAGATGCATACATAGCACTATGCCCTCTACTACAAGATTCCGCGGAGAGAAATCATCTGCTTTTAACGGCTGCAGACCTCGCAAAACAAAACGGCGACGTCGGATTAGCATTACAACTCCGCGCCGACGCTAACATTCCTATTTATCCAACAGCGATTTCAAAAGAAGATTGGATGAATCCGGCAGCGTTCTTGGCAAAACTTCCTCCTAAACCACAGGCGCTTCAGGACTATCTTGCAGCCCCTTGTCCGATTTTCGGCGGCGCTGAAGGAAAAACTAGAGCAGAAACACACATTGTTATCGCTCGACCCAAAAACATTATTATAAGCGGCGCCCTCGTGCCATTTACCCTATCGGCACTTAATAAACTCGATAAAGAATCCAGAGGAACCGGTTTTCAATATATTACTGATGATATTTTAAAGCTCGAAAACAACTTAGATACTCCTCCCGAAATAGAATTGGAATGGTTAGTCATGACAAAAGAGGTACTTCCCCGAAGCCTCAATAAAAATTATGCGTTTCAAAAGAGCCTTGCGGAAGCTGCAGGTTACCAAGTCCCAGGCTTCCGAGACGCCGCTACTTGTACTCTTTTGGGAAATCGTGATACAGAAAGTCCTTTTTATGCAGATAACCAATTTACCCATATACGCTGTCATGAAATGCTCCAAGGATATCATTTGGTTATTGGGGGCCACGCCCCGGACAACTTGCGCGTCCAAATCTCCTTCAACGAGGGAGAGGACGAGGAGATCGGCATCGCGGGCCTGCGGAAGTTTTAAACTCGACTTTGTAACTTTTTCTGAGCTCGTCTCGCTTGAGAGAGCTCTATCTGCGAGATGAGCTCAGAAAAAGTTACAAAGTCGAGTTAAAGGATCGTAAAATAATAACTACCTATTGAATAAATAGTCCATTTTCCGCTATGATATCCCTGCTAACTAAAGGGGAATTTCTATGCCAAGCATCAATAATAATCACGGCTATAATCTCGGCCTTATTTTCTTACAAGCAGGTGAGAGCGCACACGAACGGATCCACGGAAAACTCCATCACAATCTCAATAACCTCTCGCTTCTCAACGAGCAAAATAAACACTTGCACAATCTCATTTCTAAATTAAGCGAAGTAAAAAAAACGAAAAAAGCCGATTTCACAAACGATGAAGAATTTCAAGAATCAAAACGCTGCATTGATGAGCTAGATCCTTATGTATTTGGACATTCCCAATCTCTAGTTTGGAATTCGGAAGATGGGATCGAAATTACTTTGCAAAGATTGGATAGTAAGGTGCGTATGCAAGTAGCTGATATCAGCGCTCTTAATTCTGAAATGGGGCAGGACCACGAAGATAAAATCCAATTAACCGATATTGTTAAAAGATCCTTGGATGAGCATGCGCGCCATAATGAGTCCATTATTTCTAAACAAAGACAGCGATAATGCGTGAAGATCTTCTATTGAAAATAGGATCTATTTTAGATCTGCCACTACAGTCAGCAAAACCTTTGGATGGGCCCCAAGAGGAAGCTTTATATGGGACGGCCTTTGCGTTCTATGAAGTCGGAAGCTATGCCAAAGGAGCTCAGCTCTTTACTCAGCTTCTGTTATCGGATCCCTTTGCGAGTAGGTATTGGAAGGGATTAGCTGCTTGCCGGCAGCTGATGGGAGAATATACAGCCTCTCTTCACGCTTGGGGGCTACTCGCTCTATTACAAGATGGAGATCCTCTGCCCCATTTTCATGCAGCAGAATGCCTCCTCTCTCTCAATGAAGACCAAGAGGCTTTTAAGGCATTAGATGCAGCAAAAATGTGCCTAAAGGACCGTTCCGATGATGAGCTGAGTGAAAAAATTGAACTACTAAGAGGGCAACATGCTTGAAATTTCGCCTATTAACCCATCTACAGCAGCTCATTTGAAACCCTCTAGCTCGAGCGCATCTGCATTATCAAAAACTGATTCTTCAAGTAGTTTGTGTATAAGCACTGCAATGTCGACTCAAAAGGAACTCGGCCGCCCCAAACTCGATCCTCCAAACTTTCCATCTCCTACTCAAAAGGGCTCTATTTGGGAATCGCCCACACAAATGGGGCCTCCAAAAAACGCGAGGAACGAGCGTTTGTCACACCCTAGCTCTAGCCCAACGGGTCTTACCGAATTTCGCCTGTTCTCTTTAATGGAAGAATTTCACTCCTTTGGCGATGGACTTCTCTCCTCTATGACCCATCGACTAGAGGCTTTTAAGTCCAAGCTTCACGAGGTCAGCGAAGAAAACATTAAAAATATTAGGGTATCTGCTGAAAAAGCAAAAACCTCCTATTTTTGGTCCGTTTTACAAAAAATTGCAACGACCCTCCTCTCTGCCCTCTCTATTGTTATGGGGATCTCTTTGATTGCAACAGGTGGCGGCGCTCTCCTTGGTGGAGCCATGGTCGCATCGGGAATCTTATCGATTGCCAATTTTGTGCTATGGGAGTCCGGGACATGGGATTGGCTGATTAACAAACTGAGCAATGAAGATGAAACACGGCGTCACTACCTCTCCATTATTCTCCCTGCTTCCTTTGGAATTGCGTGTGCTGCCATTAGCGTTTTTGGAGCTGTTGGCGCAACGCTATGGACGGCTACAACTGTAATGAGTAAAGCTGCGATGATCGCTCAAGCAACGCTTGCGACATTTGAAGGAGTCACGACAATTGGAAAGGGACACTCAAATGCAAATCTCATTTGGACGCAAGCGGATCTCTTATCCTCTTCTTCTCAAATGACTGTTGAAAAGCATCGGATCGATCATGCAACGCAAGCAATCGATTCCTTTTTAAAAGAATTAAGCGCGATCCAAGAGCAAATGGCAATGTCTATGCGCTCAATTATCGCATCAAATCAACTAGTAGTTCCCATACACGGTTAACTAAAGGAAAACACTTATGAGCCTACAAGCTATACAACCTCAATACTCTCACCACCGACTCATGTCTGAGCTCATTTCCATTATGAAATCCTTTGCTCAGATGGGAGTTCAAAGTTCCTCTCAACTCAATCATGAGCTCGAGACTTATCTTAAATTAACAGATGATCAAATCGGATGGATGCGCAGGCAAGGGGGTGTTGTCCTCGTGTGTGCCGTCCTTTCAGGCGTCAGCGGAATGGCCAGTGCCTTCTATCCTAAAACCGACGTTCCCCATGCAGCACTTCCATCTGGCAGCAATTTTCTCACGCGCGCAATGGATAAACTCAAAGATAATAACTTCATGCATACAATGCTGAAATCTAGCGCTACAGCCCTTCCTCAATTGAGTCAAGGAGCACAAATGCTGATGCAAGAGCCTATTACTAGAATAGAAGCGCTAAGAAACCTCTCTGATCGGGTCTATATCCAAAAAATGACGCAAGCCAAATCAAATAATGAAGAAGCGCAAAGAACTATCGAGCGCGTCCTCACAGGTTTAATTGGGAAAGATCGGCTTCGCGGCGGCTAAGGGACTTATACCCAACTCGGTCATGAACTTGGATTTGGACCTGCGCGAAAGCTCCCGCGGATCATCGATCTTAAGTCGCCCCATATTAACAATATGGGGCGACTTAAGATCGACGATCCCCGGGGCTTTGGCGCGGTCCAAATTCCAAGTTTCA
>CAMAVL010000071.1 GCA_945861735.1 Chlamydia trachomatis | reverse complement strand
GGATCGAATAGCGCAAATGGGGTTGTATTATTCAATACTAGCCCCATTTGCGCTATTCGATCCCTGGGAGCTTTGACGCTCAAAAAAAGTCTTGTCTAATGTGACTTTGTCAAGCTAAGACTCTCATTTTGTTTCTCCGGTTCTTTTGTTTTTTCTTTGTAAAAAAACAATATGAGGACTGGAGAACTTTTAATCAACCTTAAAGTTTTAAGAGTCAGCGACTAACTGGGATGTTGTTAACAAATATTTTGATAGCTTGATGCGTATGCGCACACGGGCACGGAGAAGAGGTTATGCAAGAAGTCTATTGAGGCTGTTTTAAGGGTGGGGTGTGACAAACGCTTAGTTCCTTAGCGTCTGTCATCGTATTTTTTGGAGGCCTCATTTGTGTGGGCGATTTCCGAGCTGTATTTTGCGCAAAAATGCGCTGGAACGATTTCGCGGTAACAGGCTCTAAGGAACTAAGCGTTTGTCACACCCCAGATTAAGGGACGGCCAAGAAAATAAATCTTACTTCGATCCCTTCTTTATCTTTTTAACAGGCTCTGGTGCTGATGCCGCGTCGTTATTAACTAAATCGATCCAGATTGGGGAGCTCCACGCGACATGTCCATTTTCTTGGACGACGCGGATGTAGTAGTACACAAAGGGAGGCTTTTCTCCAGATGAATTGAGTGCGATTTTGGACAGGGGGTCCATGTCATCCCAAGTAAACTCAATCTGAGAGGCTTTTGGATGGATGGTGTGGAAGGGGATTCCATTGCGGATAATTGTTATTTCTCGGATGCTATCTGTTCCTGCAATATAGCCTGTAATGTAGCGATTAAAATTAAGGCCGGGTTTTGTTTTTGTGGAGAGTTCACTTCCCATGAATACGCCTGCAATAGAAAAGCCAAGAACGATCCTTTCGCCAGTTGTTGCATAGCAGCAGCGGTTATAGAGAGCTTGTACCAGGGAGTCTCTTGTCTGCTCGGTGGCGATGATGGCTGTAAGTCCTGGGGTATACTGAACTTGGGAGCTTTCGTAGAGGTCTTTATAGACACCTCGGTCATCGAGGCCTCCAGCGACAAATCCAAAGCGGCAATTGGCATTAAGGGCTTTGCGGATCGAGCCTTTTTCTGATTCGGCAATCCCATCGCGCTCTTCTGCAACAATTGGGCGTAAGTTCCCTTCTTTTTCTGTGCACTCTGAGCTGCCCCAGGCATTGTAGATTTCAACGACTCTTTCGAAGTCGGGATCGAAATCGGTAAAGGGGGTCTCTAGTCCCTTTGCCATCGTAAAGCAGGGGATGGAAATGAGCTCTTTTGGGGCATGGCTTTTATAGATTTTTTTAAGAATATTGGATTTGCTGTCTTTCTTGCGCAAGATGGGTTTACTGTCTTTGGCGTAGATGATTTGGCGTAAGCCCTCTTCAGGCTCATCTCCACTCCATTGAAGTCCTAGCAAGGAGGTAAACCGGAAGTCTTCATTAAATTCGGCAATTTGATTGGAAATTGTTTTCCAGACTTCATTAGATGTTTCTTCTGCACTCTCAAAAGGGGATGAGGCAAAAAATTGGTGGTTTTTTTCATCGCGGAAATGGCGGAGACAGGAATCGATGTTTTCAGCGGAATCCACGCGCTCTGAGTCTCCATGTAACAGGCCCCAGAAAATGCTTTTATCATTGTCGTTAAAGCATTTGATGGGGGCGGAGAAGAATTTCTCTCCCGATTGGAGGATATGCAACTGGATTTTATAAACACCTGGTTCATTAAAATAGAGGTTAGGAACGTTGATAAAGCCTGTTTCTGGAATGAATAATTTCCAATTTAGGTTCTCTCTTAAGTGCTCGTAGGTGATTTCAACGAGAGTGCCGTCCGGTGCATTATTGGTTAAATTTCCAAAGACATCTTCAAATCGAATGATGACATCAAAGCGTTTATTTCTCGTAACCATGGAAGGGGCGATGATCCGAATGTTTTTTAAAACATTGCCGCGAATGTCAATTGTAAAGATCTCGGGATCTCGGTAGTCCCCTTTTCCTTTTGTGTCGATGTAGAGGTGGAAGGGTTTGCGCCGTTGGATATGTGTTTGAGCGCGATTTCCTTTCGTTTGTTCTGATTGTTTATCGGGTGTGCCCATGTAGATAGTAAAATTCTCCCCAGCTTTAATTTCAGAAGGGAGGATGAATTCATAACAGGGGGTAAATTGATTGGGGGTCTCGAGTTCTTTGGCACCAACTGTTTTGCTATCTGGTAGCTCTGCCCAAATCAAGTTTTCTTTTTCTTTAAGGTCTGTTTGGGGACAATCCCAGTCTATGTCTCGTCCAGCAGAGAGCAGGTCAAATTTGAGGTGGGTGCCTTTTGGTAAAGCGGTTGCTGTCGTATAAGTAAATTTCCAAGTAGCGACATCTCCAGCTAGAGATAAATTAGGCTCAGAAAAACAAATCGAACGGCGCATGGAAATCTCCTAATAGGTGCATTAGTGGATAAGAATATCAGATTGCTGGTGTGCTGTCACGCTTAAAATTTAGTATAATCGGCTTGGGTGTCGATGTTGGTGATTCGGATTTTGTTTAAGGATCTTTCGCTGGAGCTTAAAACTTCCAGATCAAAATCGTCGTGGTGGATTTTCCATCCCTTGGAAGGGATAGAGCCCGCTCGATGGAAAATATAACCCCCAATGGTGTCATATTCAGGGCCTTGAGGGATTTTAACGCCGAGTTCCTCTCGGATGTCGATAATAGACATTTTGGCATCTACGACAAAGCCGCCGTCTGGGATGGCAGTGTATAGTTCTTGATGCTCTACGTCATATTCATCTGCAATTTCGCCTACGAGTTCTTCTAGGATGTCCTCGATCGTAACGACCCCTTCGGTTCCGCCCCATTCATCGACGACAATTGCTAAATGGATTTGCTTCATTCTAAATTCTTGTAATAACTGAGAGATTTTTTTGGTCTCTGGAGTATACAGGACAGGTTTAATCAGTGTTTCAATTTTTTGTTGCTTTTCCTTGTGCTCTACATAAACGTTTAAAAGGTCCTTGTAATGGAGCACTCCTACGATGTTATCGACATTGTCTCGGTAGGTCGGAATTCGGCTGTATCCCTCCTGCAAGAAGCGCTGGGCGGCATCTTCTAAAGGGGTGTCTACGGAAAGGCTGAAAATATCAATTCTAGGGACCATGACCTCGCGTGCGATCCTCTCTTTAAAGGAGACGACGGATAAAATGAGTTTTTGTTCATTCGTATCTAAATACGCGCCGAGTTCACTTTCTTGAAGGAGTTCTTGCACCTTGTCGCGAATGCGGAAGGTGGGGGTGAGTTTTTTTTCTGTTCCTGATTTGAGAAGGAAGAGTTTCAAGGTTTTAAAGAAGAGCGCGGTTAATGGCACGCATATAAGAAGGATAAATGAAGAGAGTCGTGCGAAGACGTACAGAGCTTGCCAGGGCTTAAGTTGGCCAAAGACGCTGCAGATGAAATCAGAAATGAGTGAAATGGCGAGGATGACTCCTGTAATACCAATAAGACCCAAAGGATTAATGAGATCAATTGTATCGGATGTGATGGCTAGCGTGTTTTTAAAGAGATCGTGGTTGAGTAAGAAAAAGAATGAGGTGAGGACAAATCCGATGCGCAGCAGATGTTTTGTGAAGTTCAGGGAAAAGAGGAGTCCTTCCCATTTGCGTTTGCCAAAAAAGAAGTTTAAAAAGTATTTAATAAAAAAAATGGGGAAGATTTTTTTAAGTTTTTCTTCTGCTTGTAGCCTCCCCAGGCGGAGTAATGCGCTTAAAGTTCCGGATAGGATGCTAGCAAAAAAGAGGAAGCAGCCAGCGAGAAAGGGCGTTAATGTGGACACTGTTTACCTAGTAGGATGCTATTTAAATTCATAATCGTATGCAGGTTTTTTCTCAAGCTAGAAACAACAGGCATTTTTTTTCTTTTAAGAAGAGGACGCAAGCATCTTCTTTCAAGCGCATTTTAGTGCGATCATCTGGTTCTATATCATCATACCCTAAAAGGTGCAGAGTTCCATGAACGAGGTAGCGAGAGGCTTCTTCGTAAGGATCTAGTTGGTTTTTTTTAGCGTATTGGATTGCGACTTTGGGGCAGATGAAGACTTCGCCGAGGATAACCGGGGGTGTTTGTTTTTCATGGGGAGAATCGATGGGAAAGGAGATGCAATCGGTTGGGGTGGGGTCGTTAAAGAATTTTTTGTGAAGGAGGCAGATTTTTTTTTCAGACACAAGGTGGACGATGAGCTCGTCACAGGTGATTTTTAAATATTTGAGCAGCTTTAAGACGAGACGTTCAATAGATTCAGTTGAGATGGGTAAGTCTTTCTGGGTGTTATAGAGGGTAACGTTCACGTAATGGGCCTTGGGATAAAGGCAGCATAGTGTCTCTACTGCTGCCTTTTGAGAACATGTTTTAAGGAAGAATTGGAGTTTTAGGAAGTCCTGTCACTTTCTTATCTTCACCGTCTTTCCACTTGCCGAGTTTGCGTAATACGTCAACGCGTTCAAAGCGTTTTAGAACGTTTCGGTTTTTACCGCTTTTATTAGATTTGCCGTAGCTGGGATGTCTGGACATTGATAAACAATCCTTTTAATTTATTTAATTTTAGGAATAAAACTCATTTGAGCTGTGTCGCTTTCTATCGCATTCGGATGCGTTCTAAAGCCGACGGCGAGGTTGTCTTTTTTGGAACCAGTTTTAGGAGCTGGTGGTCGAGGGCGTCTTGGCGACACACTTCTTTTTCTGTTCTGCTTGCTGATTCGGACCATTGAAATATTCCCTATTTAGGTTAGTAGGACCAGTATAAGGAAAGGGACTTAAAATTTGCAAGAAAATCTAAGAAGATTTTTCATGTTCTGTTTTCATCTCTTCTCCTGGGGGCATAGAGCCGCAGGAAATGAGGAATTTGAAGGCGTCTTCGATAGACACGTCGACGGGGATAACAATTTTCTTTGGGGCCAGTAGAACAAATCCGGACATGGGATGGGGGGCTGTTGGAACGAAAATGGCTAGTTCCGTTTGGGTCTTTTCTTTAAAAATATCGGGTACCGGGCCCGTTGTGAATCCGACAGCCAAGGAATCGTGATGGGGAAAGGGGATGAGAACGGTCTCCTTAAACATCTTTGTATTTCCCTCAAAAATCGCTTTAGTAATGTCTAAGCTCAGCCGGTAGATTATTCTAACGAAGGGGATGCGGGAAAAAAGGGAGTCCGTTAAGCGCAAGAACAAACTCATAAAAAATTTTTTACAAAAGAATCCGAGGGTGAAGATCAGGGTAAGAAGAAAGGTTATGGATAGGATTCGGCTTAAGAAAAAGAGGAGAATATCGTGGTTTTCAGGGCTTCTTCCCATCTTTTTTTCATAAGAGAGCATGAGGGATTCAATGACTCCGGTAAAGGGAGCTGTAAAAAGATTAAATACCCAGATGATCAGAAAGAGCGTAATTGCAATTGGAAGGAGTGTGATGAGTCCTGTAAAAAAATATTTTTTCATAAGCTAAAAAGCGGCCGGTTTTAGGTGTTGTGGAGGGATGATGACACCACAGGAAAGGACATATTTAACGGCGTCTTCTGGAGTCATGTCGATGAGAATCAGATCTTCTTTGGGGAACATGAGCAAAAAGCCCGTCGTGGGATTAGGTGTTGTGGGGACTAAAACAGAAATGAGATTTTTTCCGGTGACCTCGGAGCAAACAGATGGGGCCTCTCTCGAGATTAATCCGATGACATAGGTGCTTTTATGGGGAAAGGCAACGAGAACGACTTGTTTAAATGTGTTTTTATCGGAAACGAAAAGGGTTTTAATGATGTCTTGGGTCGTTTTATAGACGGTATTGAATATGGGAATCCGATGAAGGATTCGATCTCCTAGTCGTAAGAAGGAGGAGACTAATAACCATCTCGCAATCATTCCGAGGGCTACAATGCACAGAAAGATAGCAATTAAAATGATTAGCTGGCTCCCATAGCGCAAGAGCTGTTCGGGGCTTAAAAATAAAAACCCTTGGTTGATGATATCAAATCGCTTTAAAACGCTCGATACCATGCCAACAAAGGGCTGGGTAAATAGGTTAATTAAAAAAATAATTGTTACAATGGCGATGACTAATGGTAGGAGGATGACAAGACCTGTAATGAAATGTTTTTTCATGATCTCCTATGAGTTTTTTTTCTTCTTTGGTCTGAAGTGGACAGTTCCCAACGACTTTCCAAGAGAATCAGATCGAGGTGAGCTAAAGAGACTTTTAATTTCTCTCCGAGTCGGTGCATTTTTCCAGATGATTTCCCGACTAAAACGTTCCGTTCGGCATCATAGATGAAGTAATCATTTTCAAGTTCGGAAATATGTAAAAATCCCTCGATCGAGAGTTCACTTAATTCAAAATAGAGGCCAAAGGGTTTGACGCGTGTAACGACAGCGTCATATTCCCTGTGGGGATCTTGGTTTAAGTGCATTTGAAGAAGGCGCAATTTCTTGAGTGTTTTCACGCTATTTTCCGCGCGAAAACTCACCCTTTCTTGATCGGAGCAGTGCAGTGCGATTTGTTCTAGATCGAGATCCTCTGGTTCTTCATCAAAGAGAAGGCGTTGGATGACAAGATCACTATAGCGACGGATCGGACTTGTGAAATGGCAATAGTATTCAAGCGCTAAGCCGAAGTGGCCTGCATTATCAGGAGAGTATTGAGCGAGTTTCATGCTTCGGATAAATCCGACAGAGAGCTGCTGATAGAAGGGACTTGTCTTTGCTTCATCGAATAGCGCTTGTAGGTCAGGATGTGTAGGTTTTGCTGGCAATCTAAATCCTAGGCTGCGCGCCAAGGTGAAGAAGTCTTCAAAATTTTCAGGGGAAGGCTCCTCATGCACGCGAAAGATGAGCTGTTTATTGCGGGAAGAGAGTTCTTTCGCAACAATTTCATTTGCTTTAAGCATGAATTCTTCAACGAGCTGGTGGGTGATGTCGTATTCGATCCGTTTAACCCCAGTTGGTGCTCCCTTCTCGTCGACGAGGATGACCGTTTCTGGTAATCCAAAATCGATACTTCCCCGTTCATGCCTCTTCGCTTTAAGAAGTGCGCAGAGTTTAACCATGAGTTTAAGAGTTTTTGAGTAGGGGCTTTTTGTTTTGTCGTCTAAAACATCCTTTGCTTCGAAATAGGTGAACCGTTTCACGCTTTTGATGTAGGATCTCACAATCTCGTGCTTGAGCAGTGTTCCTGTTTTATCAAAATCCATCAGGACAGAAACGGTGAGCCGGATCACATCCGGTTTCAGGCTGCAGAGTTCATTGGAGAGCTCTTCAGGAAGCATTGGAATGCAAGTCCCTGGAAAGTAAGTTGAATTCGAGCGGATGATCGCTTCCGTATCAAGCGGAGTTCCAGCTATTACATAATGGGCGACATCGGCAATGTGCACGGCTAAATGGTAGTTTCCTTTCGCATCTTTAGAAAGGGACAGTGCGTCATCAAAATCCTTTGCTGTATCGGGATCAATTGTAAAGGTTTCAAGCCCTGTAAGATCAACCCGTTTTTTTAGGTCTTTAGCAGGAACTTTCGGCTTATGCGTTTTTGCTTGATCAATTGCGCTTTTTGGAAAAATGGCAGCTAAGTCAAATTCTTCAATCGCTGCAATGATATCACAGGAAGGATCTGAAATATTTCCAATGATGTGGGTCACTTTGCATTTGGTAGATTCCTTTTCAGATCCCCATTCAAGAACTTCCATCGTAACGCGATCCCCAATTTTGACGACGCAATCAGGATCTGCATAAGCGATCACTGGCTTAGAAGCACCTAAAATAGGAGCGTAGATGGAGAGGTCTCCATGTCCGCTGATTTGGCGGATGATCCCAGCTAAGTGTTTATGAGCCCGTTTCAAAACGCCGATGATTTTTCCTTCAGGTCCTTTTTCGGATATGGATTCTAAATTGATCACCACTTCGACGTGATCTCCATCGACTGCATGATCTGTCAAGTGTTTAGGGATGAACACATCTTGAGGGGAGTCTGCTGCGTTATCTGGAATGACAAAACCAAAGCCTTTAGCGTGCATCCGCAATGTTCCTGTGATGCTAGCTTCCTTTAATTTAGGTAAGGAGAGTTTCTCCTCGTGGACGTGGATTTGACCGGACTGAATGAGCTCTACAAGAATTTTCTGACATTCGGAGTAAAGGGATGTTGGAATGCCAAGACGATTTAACAGATCTGCTTGATCCATCGGTTTAAAGCGTTTGCCTGTCATAAATTGCAAAATCACTTTGGAAAGGTTTTTGTTAGTTCGAGTTGTTTGAGTAGCCTTTTGCGGCTCTGTAGATTTCTTTTTTCGGTTCATATATTAGAGAATGCCTCTTGCAGTTAACTGCTCGGTAAGGATTGTGGGATTGATAAATAATTCAGCATCGATATTTAACGCTCTTGCTGCTTCGATGTATTCAGGAATATCATCGGTATAGAAGCTCTCTTCTTTAGAGCATTTCGCAATAGAGAGGGCTGCGTTAAAAATTTCTTTTTCAGGTTTGCGCGCTTTGACTTCATAAGAGAGCACGTATCCATTAAAGAGATGCAGAAGGGGGTAATGCATGTATGCAAAGTTGAAGTGCGCTTCGTACGTGTTAGAGAGGATGAAAAGAGCCACCTGTTTGGATTTAAGTTCTTTAACTAAAGAGACCATCCCCTCGTTGAGTGTAAAAATGTCGGACATGGCAGTCATTAAGCCTGTGAATTCAAGATGTTTACCGGTTAATTGACACAATTTGAGGTGTATTGTCCGGCTGTCGATAGAGCCCCTTTCGTAAGCATCGACATGGTTCTGAATACTTTGCAAAATGAGATCGGAGTCCATTCTACAGAAGTCGGCGATTTGTTGATACATCTTCTGATGATCAAACAAGAGTAGAACGTTCCCAAGGTCAAAAAAAACAGTCTTCTTCATCTTTTTATCTTATCTTGACAAAGTTACATTAGACAAGACTTTTTTTTAGCATCAAAGCTCCCGAGGTTCGAACCTCTTAGGCTTTCACGCCAAAAAAAGTTTTTGTCTAATGAGGGAATTGCATAACCTCTTCTCTGTGCCCGATTAGTATACTGCAGTCGGCCTGAAACTTGGATTTGGACCTGCGCGAAAGCTCCCGCGGACCGTCGATCATAAGTCGCCCAATATTAACAATATAGGGCGACTTATGATCGGCGATCCTCGGGGCTTTGGCGCGGTCCAAATTCCAAGT
>CAMAVL010000070.1 GCA_945861735.1 Chlamydia trachomatis | reverse complement strand
GTAACCCTGATTTCCAGCCTTTAAAAATTAATTCTATCTGCCAACGTATAGTATAAATTGTGCCCACAACCTCAGCTTTCCAAATCTCTGAGGGGACATTTGTCAGAAGGAATGTAAAATTTAACCGATTTAGGCTCTCTTGCTTTGGGGTCCGTCCTTTTTTCTCGGCCGCTTTATTAGCCTCACGCCGTCGTTTATCAGCGAGTTCTTGAGGAGCCCGATATGCAATCAGCCGACATGGCACTTTTTCAGCTGTAACAAAAACTGGAACCCTTTATGTAGTCAAGAGCTGTACCGGCCATGCTGCGGGTTCTCGTTTGAAAGAAATCATAAAAACGTTTGTGGAAGTTTACCAGTGATGTAGCTTGATTGGAAATATCTTGTGCTTTTAGTGTGAAGTTCATCTTAACCTGTTGATAATTAAAGGCTAAGATTTTACTGCTAAATATTTTATTTTACAATGAAATTATAAAATAATTTTTACTATTTTTATAGACCATGCAAGATTGAAATAATTTTTTGGTTAATGTGACTTTGTCAAGCTACTTGTAATAAATGTTTTATTACAACGAAGATGACATTTTTATTCTTAGAAAAGCTGATATTTTTAAAAACGCTAACAACTTTTAACTTTAATCTTGAAATTAACTAAAGTTTTTTTGATACAATTAAGCAATCAAGATTAATAACTCGCTATTTAATAACAGTTTGTTTTACTAGATTATTGAATTCACCAAAGTAAAAACACAGGAGAACTCATATGGCTATTCCATCAAAAGTAGAGACTTCCTTTTTTTGCATCCCCTTACCAGGCAAGCCTGACCCAAATCAACAGTGGGACCCCGCTTCAAAGGAAGCGCGTCCTCGGGTCACCCAAAAAGAGCAAAAAGGAGAAACGTGCGGTTATTATGCACTCCAAATTCTTCGTAATGAAAAAAGAATTGGGAAATATCCATTAGAGAGCCAAATGGAAGCTCGAAAAATTGAGCAGATGATTTCCTCTCATCGAAAGGAAATTAGTAAAATCGACGAAACATTACAACCTCAAATTGTCTTTGCTACTGAAATTACAAACGCAATGAAGCCAACATCTGGGCATTTTACGCGAGTGCTTGCGGAAGAATTTCTTAAAAACAGCATTCACCTGCTCGAGCCCATCCATCTAGATCGATGCAAATCGCATCTCGAATCCTTTTGTAAACAACAGATTCACAATGATTTATCAACATATGCTAACGACTGCTACAACCAAGCCGAAATCCCTCTGATGGATCAGTTTTTTAAAACCTTTAATATCTCCGATCAGAAGATTCAAGACTCCATTCCAAAAACAATGAAAAAATCATGGCAAGAACTCACCACATTCGAAAAGAATTGGCATAGAAGAAATATGGTTTTTATGACTTCAATTAAACTGTATGACTGCAAACCTTCCCCATGGCATCCAGAACAGCCCCTTAAAAGTCTTGTTGAACAACTTAAAAATCATGGACCTCACGTTTTAACAGGAAAGTTTGGGCAAATGTATTACAAGGAACATCCTTTTCAATTGGATCAAAAAATCGAAGGAAGACCTCTTTTTGGATGGAAACCCGATTCCAAAAGAAAAGAACTTTTAGATCATCATCTTATCGTAATCGTTGGAGCCAAAATTGATAAAGAAAAACAACACGTCTATTTTCTTGATCCGCTTGATTCTTCCGACCCAAAAGACATCACAACACAAAAAATCTATGTCATGTCTTTCGATAGACTCAAATTATCGATTGCTGATTTATCGGGAATTCAACGACGAACACTCGACGGAGAAGTGGTTTTTGATCCGATGGAAAAAGGGATAAATAACTATGCTCTGCACATGTAATTACGAGGGAATTTCTAGAATTCCCTCGATCAACTTTTACTGCTTATCCGTGTAAAGGACGTTTAGTGCTTTTAGCCGAACGGTGCTGTGAGCTCTTTGCTTTCTGCTGCTGGTTTAAAGAACTGCGTTCTTTTCCATTCCCTAGTTTCTTGGTTGGCTTAATAGAATTTTCGGATGCAGCATCTGCTGGAGCTTGAGCCACCGATTTTTTTCGTAATCCAGAAGATGCGCTGCGAACGCTTTTTCTTAAGGGGCGATTTGTTTGTTTTTCTTCTTGAGCTGGAGCTGCCTGGGCAGTTTCTGCATTCTCTTCAAAGGCTGTTTCCTTTGCAGGCTGTCTCTTTGTCTTAATAGGAGATCTCGACTTAAGAGCCTGACGCTCTTGGATTGCATCCTCTTGAGCCACTTCTGGGCTGACATCTTGTTTCAAAGATCTTTTCTGTGGAGATGCTTTTGAAGTCGCTCCTTGCACATTTTTCTTTCCACTTTTAGCGCGATTTGCTTGTTTTTTACGCACAGGACTTTGCTTAAGAGGTTTTTCGCTAGAGACGATCCGATCGTCTTCTACAGCAACCTCTTCAACCTCTTTAGTATCGCGATGGGTCACTCGAGGACGCTGGCTGGGGTTGCGATAGCTTTTAGAAGAGCGTCTTTTTATAGGGACTGAATAGGACTCCTCTGCATCGGAAATAGTTTTATCTTCTTCTAGTTCAAAGGATTCAACAGGGGCCATGTTTTCATTTTCTAAGGCGACTTCCGCTTCAGCGAACTCTTCTTCTGCTTCAAAGGATTCAGCAGGAACCCTGTTTTCATCCTCTAAGGCGACTTCCGCTTCAGTGAACTCTTCTTCTAGAAAAGGAATGCTTTCAAATTGATCTTTAGGATAAGAGATCGATTCTTTCGAATGAGAGCCCTTATAATTTGAAGAATATGAAATCAAAGGAAGTAATAAAAAAATAAATAAAGGTTTTATCATCGCAAAGCCTTATATAAAATTAATGAAAACGCTCGGGATTATTACATGCAAATAATATCGAATCTTATTTTTAAGATAGTTACAAAGTAATTATTTATCAAACAATTTTTTAACTAACAAGCTAACTAATTCGTAAGTGATTGATTTTTAAACACAAAGGCTCTTGTTGTATATCAAATATTATTTTTAATTGTATGCATTCTAGCTCAAGCTCGATTCCACTTGTGAATTAATGAGAGAATTTTTAAACTAATCGACTCTGAAACATCTATTTTTTAAGGATATGTATGGCAAAAGGCGCACGCGAAACAATTAAGCTAAAAAGCACAGAAAGTGCTGAATGTTACTGGACGACAAAAAACAAGCGCACGACTACAGCTAGAATCGAGCTGAAGAAGTACGACAAAAAGATGAAACGCCACGTCACTTTCAAAGAAGCTAAGTAATTTGTGTATGCAGTTGCAAGACTTTTGACCATTTGCAACTGTCTTATTTTCTTTAGAGGGCGTTGCATAACGTAGATTTGGAGACCAAATTTGATGATTTTAACGTCGGTTCGGTTTTTCGCAAATTGACATATCCTATTGGACATAGGCGATTTGCGAAAAATCCGAATCCAACGTTAAAAGCGCGAATTTGGGTTTCAAATGGAGTTTTGCAATTCCCTCTTTACTTAAAGGTGCAGTGACATGTTTGAGCTTTCAACCGCTTTAAAGTACCTCATTCCTCGTAAAAAGCAGCTATCTGTCTCTCTCATTGCCTTAATGTCCATTGGGGTGATTTCTCTTGTTGTCTGGTTGGTCCTCGTCTTTTTATCTGTAACGGAAGGGATTGAAAGGAACTGGCTTGAAAAACTAACCAAACTCAATGCGCCACTACGTATCACGCCAACACCTGCCTATTACGCCTCCTACTATTACAAAATCGATGAATTGAGTCGCGCTTCTAACTATCAGCTCAAAAACATCAAAGAAAAGGCTCTTGCAGCTCTTTCCGATCCCTATTCCCCCGAGGAAGATGGAGAAATTCCTTTTCGCTTCCCTGAAGGTGAATGGGACCAAAATCAAAAACTTAAAGATCCCGTCAAAATAGCTTATCACATTTTATCTCAGCTCAAAGAAAAGCAGGATGGTCTTCTATTTCAAGATTATGAAGTCAGCGGTGCTCTCATGCGGCTTCAGATTTTAAGACCTGCGGGACAAAGAGGCGAATCCCAAAATTTTCTAACCCAAGTCTCTTATGTTTCTTCTTTTCCTGATAAAAGTCCCTATGCGACTTCATTAGTTCTCCCTCCTAGAGCTCAAGATCTCAACCACCTGCTCTTTCTTTCAACCCATAATTTAGAAAGCTCTCGAGAGGATGCTCCCTCTTTAATCTCTTCCCCTCCAACAGAAAAAGCTTCCAGATCCTTTAAAAACTTGATCGATCACGCTTTGATTCAACAGATTAAGACAACAGAGAACCTCTGGAGAATCCCCCGCACACTTCTTCCTACAAGCGGAACATTCCAGGCGAGCGGTTATTTTCGAGATGGGCATTTAATGCATGTTCAAATACCAGTAGAGCCGACTCATCTGGTTTCTTCTGAGAAAATACAAGAGGGCGTCCTTCATCTAGATGAGGCTCTTTCAACCTTTAAAACAGCAGATGGAAAAACAATTCCACTACCTCCTCATACTCCCCTATTTGTTGAAGGGATTTTGAATTTAAATGCTGAGGTAATTGACGAATCGGTTCTTACAGCGCGTCAGTTAAAAGAAATCCGGCTGCACGTTAATGGAACCCTTCAGGGTAAACCCTTAAAAGGGGATATTTCTTGGGATCGAGTAGAGGTTACGAAGGCTCATATTCAAACCCACTTTCAAATGAAAGGACCCATGCCATTGCCTTGGATGACCTATGACAGCTTTCAAGCCATTCTGCCCGTTGGCGCCCATAAAGAGACTGGCGTGCTGTTAGCAAAAAGCTTTCAAGATAATGGGGTCATGATCGGAGACCCGGGATACCTCTCTTACACGACAACGACGCTCGGCTCCCTTCAAGAGCAGCGCCTCCCGATTTTCGTCTCTGGATTTTACGATCCAGGCGTTATGTCGATTGGGAATAAACTCATTTTAGTCCCCGACTCTATTGCCCATACGATTAATTTGGGCAGCTCATCATTTATTTTAGATAAGACACAATCTAATGGAATTTCTGTCTGGTTTTCCGATTTAAATGCGGCGGACCAAATTAAAGAACACTTGTCGACCGCATTCCAACAAGCTGGGATCGATGCCTACTGGAAAATCTCCACTTTTCAAGAATATGATTTCGCTAAAGATTTGCTCGAACAATTTCAAAGCGACAAATACCTCTTCACATTGGTCGGTATGATTATCTTGATCGTTGCCTGTTGCAACATCATTTCGCTGCTTGTTCTGTTAGTAAATGATAAAAAGAAAGAAATCGGCATTCTCCAAGCGATGGGGGCCTCGTCGAGTAGCATTGCTCTCATTTTCGGAAGCTGTGGAATCGCGATGGGGGTGATTAGCAGCTGTATTGGAACTGCAGCGGCTCTATTTACCTTAAATCACATCGATTGGATCGTTTATTTCTTAAGTCAACTGCAGGGCCATGCAGCCTTTAATACCGCTTTTTATGGAAACTCTCTTCCAAGTGAACTCACTCCGCACGCTGTCCTATTTGTTCTGATTGCAACACCTATCATCTCTCTATGCGCTGGCCTCGTTCCCGCAATTAAAGCCTGCAGGCTCAAACCCTCTGAAATTTTGAGGTCGGAATGATCCGAGCTAAAAACATTTGGAAAACCTACTCAAGCCCCACACAAGTTCACGTATTAAAAGGCGCTTGCCTAGAGGTTTTGCAAGGGACATCTGTTGCTATCATGGGAAAATCGGGTGAGGGGAAAAGTACCCTCTTGCATATTCTCGGATCATTAGAAAAACCAACGTCTGGTGAACTGACCATTTGCGGACTCTCAATTAATGAGACATCCCTCCCCCTCCTGCGCAACACCCATATCGGTTTTGTCTTTCAGTCCTATAATTTGCTCGAGGATTACACTCTTTTAGATAACATCTTATTTCCAGCTAAAATCGCTAGGTTACCTACGAAAAAGGGTTCTGCTGCTTATAAAAGAGGGCTCGAGCTATTAGACCAAGTAGGATTAGGACAAAGGGCCCACTTTTTAGCCAAATTTCTCTCTGGTGGAGAAAAACAAAGGGCTGCAATCGCGCGCGCACTTTGTAATGATCCCGAGCTCATTCTCGCAGATGAACCCTCTGGCAACCTCGATTCTATGCACTCTAAAGCGATCCACCATCTATTGATTACACTTTGCAAAGAGAATCATAAAACACTCATTGTCGCCACACACGATCAAGAGCTCTCTTCCTTGTGTGATAAAACATATCTACTTAAAGATGGAATCTTAGAATGAATCTCTTAATTATTGGTGTCGGTTACGTAGGTCTTGTTACAGCGGCCTGCTTTAGTGAAATGGGCCATCATGTCGTTTGTCTCGATATCGATCAGGTAAAAATCGCAAAACTTAAACAAGGAATGATCCCCTTCTTTGAGCCTGGCCTTCAAGAAATCGTCTTAAGAAATACAGAAGCTAAACGCCTCTCTTTCACCACTGACTATGCGTCAGCTGTTGCTCAAGCAACGGTTTGTTTTATCGCAGTCCCAACACCTACAAATGATGAAGATGGCTCCTGCGATCTCTCCTACATCTTAAGCGCTGCAAAAAGTCTAGCTGGAGAAATGCTAGGCTACCGACTCATCGTCAATAAATCAACGGTCCCTGTTGGCACTGCAGACCTTGTCAAAGAGACGATCGACGCCGTTTTAAAGGAACGGGGCCTCTTAATCCCCTTCGATGTCATTTCCAATCCTGAATTTTTAAAGGAAGGATCTGCCATTCAAGATTGCATGAAACCGGATCGAGTGATTATCGGTAGTGAAAATCCCCAATCGATTGAAATCATGAAAGAGATCTACTCTGCATTCACTCTCAATCACGACCGCATTTTAACAATGGATATAAGATCCGCTGAGATGACAAAATATGCAGCCAATGCGATGCTCGCCACTCGCATCTCTTTTATGAATGAACTCGCACTCCTCTGCGAAAAAATGGGCGCCAATATTAATCAAGTACGCACAGGAATCGGATCGGATCAACGGATAGGATATCAATTCCTCTATGCAGGCATTGGATACGGCGGTTCTTGCTTTCCAAAAGACTTGAAAGCCCTTTATGCCACCGGAAAAAATGCCGGTGTAGAGATGTCTCTTTTGGCATCCGTTGAAGCGATCAATCAACGGCAAAAAGCCTTATTTTTAGAAAAAATGACCCCCTATTTAGAGAATGGCAAAACATTTGCCATTTGGGGGCTCTCTTTTAAACCCAATACCGATGATATGAGAGAAGCGCCATCCCTATTCATCATCGAAAAGCTCCTCGAAAAAGGGATCAATTTACGCCTTTTTGATCCGGTTGCCATGGAGAATGCACAAAAGATTTTCCCTCCTTCTTCTTCTGTCCTCTATTGCCAAGATGAATATGAAGCAGCAAATGGTGCCGATGGAATCATTCTCATGACTGAGTGGAAACAGTTCCGCTTTGTCGATTTTGAAAAAATTGTATCGCTATTAAAGGGGCGCACCTTTTTTGATGCCCGCAATCAATATAAGCCTCAAGAGATGGAATCAAAAGGCTTGGATTATTTCGGTATTGGATGCACCTCTAAAACACAGAAACTCTTATGCAATTAGACACAAACTACTTGAAGAATCGGTTTTTGATGGCGTCGGCTTTACCCCGGATTTTTTGTCTTCGCTTGCGCCTTGCCTACCGGCAATGGTCGCTCTCTCCAGACAAAAAATCTGGGGAGCCTCCTGATCAAAATCCCGATTCTTCAAGTAGTTTGTGTATAACCCCTTTTTTAGAATCGGGAAAAGAGCGCATTGAAAAAACCCTCGACGCTCTCAATCAACAGCATCCTAACTTGCCCTACGCCCATCTTTTTTTGGCAGCGAGATACTCTCTTCTATCGTCTGCTAAGCGTTTAAGGCCACTTCTTGTGCTCGCAACCGTTTCTTCCTATGGCGTTTCTTTAGAAAAAGCCCTACAACCCGCCTGCGCCATTGAAATGGTGCATACCTACTCCCTGATTCATGACGACCTTCCCTGTATGGATGATGATGATTTCCGAAGAGGCAATCCCACCCTTCACAAGGTCTACCCAGAAAGCCATGCAATCCTCACAGGTGACTACTTGTTAACAACAGCTTTTGAAATCCTCGCCAATAGCCCCGGCCTTTCAGACTCCCAAAAAATCGACCTTGTCCGAACCCTCGCTAAAAATGCCGGTGGGCATGGAATGATCGGAGGACAGGTGATCGACATGGCAACAGAGAATAAAGGGATCGATTGGTCCCTTCTAGAGATGATGCACCACTATAAAACAGGCTGTTTAATCATTGCCTCCCTTGTGAGTGGAGCGATTATTGCAAATGCTCCTCTTAGCGATCGCCTCACTTTGGAAAAAGTTGGCAAAAAAATTGGGATCGCCTTTCAAATTGTAGACGATCTCCTCGATCTCACAGGCACCTTACAAGAAATGGGTAAAAACTGCGGCTCTGATCAAAACAAAAATAAAACGACGGCTCTTTCCTTTATGAGTACAACCGAGTGTCAAATTAAGGCTAAAGAATTACTCGAGTCTGCACTCGAGGATTTAGATACGCTCTCTCAGCCAGCGCCGTTACTTTCCTCTTTATTCCTAAAGCTTGTCGACCGCACAAGATAACTGAGGGAATTGCAAAACTAGAGCCGAAAAGATGGTTTTTCGGGGTATAATTTAGCGCAGCGGTTTTTAGCCCCGAAAAACCATCTTTTTCGCTCCAGCTTTGGAATTTTACATATTTTCCCCTAAAAACTACTTCTTTTGAACAAGCTGATCCCATTTCACAAGAGCACAGCCTCTTAAAAATCTTTTTTCGACGTTCTGTCAGCTGCCAGGGTCAATACCCCGAACAAAAGATGGCAGCTCACTTTATACTGTGGGGCGTTCTAGTTTTTGCGTTTTCAGCAGCGTCAAAGATCTCGGGGTTTCTCTATAAAAAGTGGGGTTAGTATTAGACTTCTTTCGAAATTCAATTTTTAAGTATGCTCGCGCCCTTTGATCAGGTGGGGGAGCTATGAAATTTGAAACAGTAAAGGACTTGACTTGACCTTTAACAACTATACCCAACTCGGTCATGAACTTGGATTTGGACCTGCGCGAAAGCTCCCGCGGATCATCGATCTTAAGTCGCCCCATATTAACAATATGGGGCGACTTAAGATCGACGATCCCCGGGGCTTTGGCGCGGTCCAAATTCCAAGTTGCTG
>CAMAVL010000069.1 GCA_945861735.1 Chlamydia trachomatis | reverse complement strand
AAAGCTCCCGCGGATCATCGATCTTAAGTCGCCCCATATTAACAATATGGGGCGACTTAAGATCGACGATCCCCGGGGCTTTGGCGCGGTCCAAATTCCAAGTTGCTGACCGAGTTGGGTATAACTGCCTCCAAAAACTCCTCTTGGCTATTACTCTCTCATCCACTATTATAGACTGCTTTAACCCTCAAAACAGTGATCCCAATGCCTGGTTTATCGTGCGGTATCGTAGGTCTTCCTAATGTCGGCAAATCGACACTCTTTAATGCGCTCACCCGTAACGCTGCTGCTGCTGCGAACTACCCCTTTTGCACCATCGATCCAAACGTCGGCATTGTCGATGTTAGCGATCCTAGACTTGCGATTTTGTCTAAAATTTCTCATAGCAATAAACTCATTCCCGCAACGGTCACTTTTGTCGATATCGCAGGCCTTGTTAAAGGAGCCTCTCAAGGAGAGGGGCTAGGCAATCAGTTTTTAACGAACATCCGAGAAACCGATGCAATTATCCATGTCGTCCGTTGCTTTGAAAATGATGATGTGATCCATGTCGCGGGTAAAGTCGACCCCATTGCAGATATCGAAGTGATCAACCTCGAGCTCATTTTATCCGATCTTCAAATGGCTGATAACATTGCAACGCGTTTGGATAAGCAAGCAAAAAGCAAAAAAGAACTCATCCCCATCGTTGCGACACTTCGAAAAGCAGTTGCCCACTTGAATCTAGAGAAACCTCTTCGATCACTGACTTTGACAGACGAAGAAAAAATCCACATTGCCGACTATCCTTTTCTCACCAATAAAAAAACGATCTATGCGACAAACGTCGATGAGAATTCGCTTCCTTCGATGGAAAATGAACATGTCCAAAGAGTGCGCGAATATGCCCAAAAGCAAGGCAATCAAGTGATTCCCATCTGCGCAAAATTAGAAGAAGAGATCTCTCAGCTCGATGAAAAAGAAGCCGAAGAATTCCTTCAATCGCTAGGCGTTAAGGAAACAGGACTGAATCGACTTATCCACGCAGCCTTTCAAACACTTGGACTCATCACATATATCACAACGGGAGAGATTGAAACGCGAGCCTGGACGATTCGAAAAGGAACGAAAGCACCTGAAGCCGCAGGTGTTATCCATACCGATCTTCATAAAGGATTTATCCGAGCAGAAGTCGTTTCCTTTGAAGATATGGTTAAATACAATGGACGAGTCGGTGCTAAGGAAGCTGGTAAAGCGCGTGCTGAAGGTAAAGATTACGTTGTTCAAGACGGCGATGTCGTCCTATTCTTCCATAATTAGGCCATATGAACGAACTTTTCATCACCTGCCCAGATAAAATTGAACCCCTCTTAATCCAAGAGCTTAACTCTCTTGGAATCGATGGAGTGCGCACGGGCCATCACGGCGTTTTTGCGCCTAAGTCCATCGAAAACGTTTACAAAATCAATTATTGCTCACGGATCGCAACACGCGTCCTTTGGCCATTGGCTCAATTTCGCTGTTTAGATAAAGACGCTCTCTATACAGCCTCTAAAGCAATCCCTTGGCTTGATTTCCTCGACGAAAAAAAGACCTTTGCAATCGACTCTAATGTCACCCATCCCAATATTCGCAATAGCTTGTATGGAGCTCAGGTCATGAAAGATGGCCTTTGCGATCATATCCGAGAACAACTTGGCGAGCGGCCCTCTGTCGATATCAGAAATCCAGATGTCCAACTCAACTTGCATATTCACAATAACGCAGGAGTTATTAGCTTTGATACTTCTGGAGCACCTCTCTTTAAACGAGGCTGGAGAACCCTAAGCTCTTCTGCATCGATCCAAGAGACACTTGCTGCTGCCATTTTGGCTCATGCGGGATATACCAGCGAAATGATCTTTTGCGACCCCTTCTGTGGCTCTGGCACATTTCTGATCGAAGCTGCTTTAATTGCGACACAAACGCCACCTGGAATGTTTCGTAAAACTTGGGGTTTTGTCCATCTTCCAGAACACAACGAAGTTGTATGGAATGCGTTTAAAAGTGAAAAAGATGGAATGAGAATCCCTCTGAAGCAAGGTTCCATTTTTGGAGCCGATCAAGATTTTGAAGCCGTGAATATTGCAAAGACACATCTGCAAAACATTGGCCTCTCCGATGAGATCCTGATCGAAAAATCGGACATCATCCGCTATAAACCAAAAGCTTCTCCAACTCTTGTCATTTCCAATCCCCCGTTTGGCAAACGCCTTGACACCTCTGAGGAGGTCTATCGACAGCTGGGGCAATTCTTGAAACGCGCATGTCAACCTCCTGCAAAAGCCTACGTCTTAGCGCCAAATAGTGAATTGATGAAAGAAGTTGCCTTTCCCATACAGTCTACCCTTCCTTTGATGCACGGAGGCTTGAGGATTGCCGTTTATCGACTCAAGATTTAAACCACAAAAACAGTTAAAAACTTGATGACGACTCTGCTTGAATTATTGCCCAGACAAATGGGGAGACAGCGTCTTTCTGAAGAGTCCGAATATCTATCCAATCGTGCTTCAACAAGCCCTACTGATGCAGTTTCTTCCTCATTTCACTCCCGACAGCTATAAATCGTGCCGACAAATCCAGGATATCCTCTTTGTTGCAAGGAGACATACGCCTCAGAACAGATAATGAGATGATCCACAAGACCGATCCCCAAAACCTTACCAGAGCGAATCAAGGCACCTGTCAATTCCAAATCAGTTTGTGAGGGTGTGGGGTCTCCGCTTGGATGATTATGAGCTAGAATCATGCTATGTGCTTTGTGGCGGATCGCTGGATAAAACACCTCTCTTGGGTGCACCAACACTTCCGACAATGTCCCAATTGAGACCTTTTCCCGATGGATCAAACAGCCTCTGACGTCGCGCAAAATGACGAGCAGTACTTCTTGCTTATACAGAGCAATCTCCCCTCTTGCGAGCTCAAATGCAATAGATGGCCTATCGATAAGTAATTTATCCAGCTGGAGGGTTTTTTTACACTTCTCTGCAATACCAAAGACAGCTTTGAGCTGGATCGCTTTTGCTTTTCCAATTCCCTTAATTTCCATCAACTCGACAATGGAGGCATCGAGCAATCGAGGAAGGCTTCCAAAGCGACTGAAGATCTCCTGGCTCAAATCCAAAACAGACTTGCCCTGCGTTCCACTTCCTAAAACGATGGCTATCAGTTCTGGAATGGAAAGCGCCTCGACGCCGTCTCGCATGAGACGCTCTCTCGGTCGCTCAGCTATTGGAAGTGCGCGCAGAGGGTTCATATTCAACCTATTACAAAGGGGAGCACTTTATACTCTAAGGAGCTTGGAATTTCAACTTTGAGAAAGATATCATTTTCCTCATATTCGCAAGAAATGACACGCCCTTCGCGCATGAGCTCACTGACCAATGCATAGTGACTCTGCGGAATTTTGGCGGTGATGACTTTGCGCAAGAGAGAAATTGCCTCGATCATGCTCTGTAAAAGAGCCTCTAGTCCCTCTCCTGTGAGCGCTGAAATCGATACGGTTCTGGGGTATTTCAGACTCAACTTCGCAAGCGCTAAATGATTTTCACAAAGATCGATTTTATTGAGCACTGTAATGATCGGATGATGCTCAGCGCCCAGTTCCTTGAGTACTTTTACGGCCTCTTCTGCCTGCTCTTCTGCGGATGGATGGCTTGCATCAATTAAATGGAGCAAAATATCTGTATGAACGGCTTCTTCTAATGTGCTTTTAAATGCGGTGACAAGTGTGTGTGGAATCTTTCGGATGAATCCGACCGTATCAATCAATAAAATCTCTTGTTTATTCGGCAGAGAAAATTTACGCGTTGTCGTATCGAGTGTTGCAAATAATTTATCCTCTATCAAGACCTCTGCTTGTGTGAGAGCGTGCAGCAATGTGGATTTCCCCGCATTTGTATAGCCTACAATTGCAAATGTCGGAATGCGCGTGCGCTGTCGTAAATGTCTCTGCGTGACCCTTTGCTCTTCGATCTCTTTAATCTCTTGTCTCAAGCGATCCATTTGCTTGCGCAAAAGGCGTTTATCGATTTCAATCTGCTGCTCCCCTTCCCCCCTTTGGTGACCACCGGAACCTCCACCACCACCGGATCCTCTTTGACGAGAGAGGTGGGTCCATAATCTGCGCAATCTAGGGAATTGATATTTGATTTTAGCGAGCTGAATTTGAAGCCTTGCCTCTTTAGTCCGCGCTCTTTGTCCAAAAATTTCGATAATCAACTCAGTGCGATCAATAACGGGTCGATTAAAAAGTTTCTCTAAGTTGCGCTGTTGCTGAGGGGAGATCTCGTCATCAAAAATAATGATTTCAGCATTTAGGTCCACTGCCATCCGACAAAGTTCTTCCACTTTTCCAGAGCCAAGATACGTTCCCGCATCCAACTTTTTCATGGGGCACGAAATCTGTCCCGCAACGGCAAGGCCAAACGTGTCACAGAGGCGCACGAGTTCCGCTAAATGATCTTCACACTCTTTTTTCTTGGCTGTTGCAAAATAAACGCCGACAAGAAGCGCTGTGTGAAAGTCTTTCAGCACAAAAGGCACTGTTTCATCGGATTTAATTTCTTCTGGTTTCATACAAGTCCTATTTAAACGAAATTTCAAGACCATCATAGCTTAAGCGAACCTGTGAGGGCAAGTCGCGACTGACCTCTTCATAATCCAATTCATGCGCTGCGTGCGTTAAATACGTCATGGAAGCGCCCACGCGATTTGCAAAGGCAATCGCCTCCTCAACACTAAAATGCATGCGGCTAGGGAGAAGAGCAAGAGAGCTTAAAACCAAGACCTCTACCCCTTTTAATGCATCAAAAATAGTCTCTGAATATTCTCGAATGTCTGAGACATAGGCAAAACTTCCAACCCGAAACCCATTCACTTTAATGCCTGCCTGCGTGTAGCTCAAATACTGAATCGGAATCCCTTCAAAGTGGGTTAGGCCAAAATCTCCTTCTAACACTTGAAAGTCGAGTTGCGTATAGACACTTTTGCCCTTACTCAACGGCTGCATCAAATAATCATAGCGCACTTTAAGATCTTCCATCATCTCTTTTGAGAGCAAACAAGGAAGCGCTTTTTTCTGGATAAAATAAAAAACGCGCAAGTCATCTAATCCCCCAATATGATCGAAATGACAATGGGTTAATAAAATTCCATCGAGATGTTTTATTTGAAATTTTAAGGCCTGTTGCCTAAAATCAGGACCTACATCGATCAACAGGGTCTTACTTCCAATCTTCAATAATCCAGCCGAGCGAAGCCGCTTATTGCGATCTGATGGTGACCTACAGACGCTGCAGGAGCATCCGATGACAGGCACCCCCATCGACCCACCAGTTCCTAAAAAGAGAAATTTTCCGTCCATATACTACTCCGATCCTGCGATAAGATAGCCCGTGTTATATACTTTGCAAGATATGCATGGTAGAGTAAACCTCGAGAGCCCATTCCTGTAAAGACCCAACATGTTTCGCTCAACTGGCCAATCATCGGATAGTAGTGCCCAATGCGTGAGACGCGGACCCCAGCGCGGCACCCCTTAATTTCCAATTGATCCACTTCAGGAAAAAACGTGCGGATTTTAGGCAATACGCTCAATTGCGTCAATTCCAGATCGCTCTCTTCCGATAGATACTCCCTTTCGTAAGTCGATCCTATAAAATAAAGCCCAGCCTCTTGTCCTACCGCCACATATCCCTTACCAATAACACTCGACTCCAACAGCTTAGGCCCTTTCGCTGTTAAAATTTGCCCTTTTGTCAATTGATACTTTAGGAGGGCACATTCTGGAAATGCAGCAATCCCAGCGCCTGCTGCGATCACAATCGAATCATAGCCCTCTAACTCTGATACATTTTTCACCTGAACATTCTCGAAGGATCCTCTCCTTTTCTCTATCAACGCCCAAAGGGCTTGGAGGTAAAGCACAGAATGGATAGTCACTCCAGATCGGATCCAAAAAGACTCTGCATCCCTTTGCTCTAGATCTCCATATGTCTCACAATGTGCCAAAAGGGTCTCTTTTTGGGCATCAGTTTGAATATAGCGGATAATCCCATCATATGAGGCAACACAATATCCCAGCTCTTGTTGGATTTGATCTAAAAGTTCTTGGGTGGCAGCCATTCCCTCTTCTGCCCGAAAGCTTCGCTTGCACGTTTCACCAGGATAGGGATGCATTAAACCAGACGCCACTCCAGACGCTCCACCCCCAATTCCCGATCCATCAAAAATTGTGACTTGGGCTCCCCCTTCCAAGAGCTTTAAAGCCAGACTCAATCCACAAAACCCAGCCCCGATGACAGCAATTCTCATGTATACCCAAGTTATTTCAAAATTTGGCCGACAAGCAGCTTTCAATCCTGCCTGTCGGCCAAATTTTGAGATAACTTGAGTATAGAAGCTTTTGATTTACGTTGGATAAAGACAAAACTCTCCGCTGAAAAATTAAAGAAAAAAATAACTGCAGGGGCTAAAAGAGCGCTAAAGGGAAGCATGATAAAGAAGCATTGAGCCGCACTTGCAAAGCTCTGTTCCGCAACAAAATAATTATTTTCTGTCATGACAGCGGCGAGGATCATAAAGGTGACGATAAAACACAGCGGAATCAGACTTAAAACAAATAGAGCGCAGTTAGAAAATGGGCTAAAGAGAAAACGTTTTAAAATCCCCTCTAAAACCTCCAACTCAGCCGTCGATTTTAAGGAGACAACAGGGGTAAGGTAAAACAACATCAACAAACTGACCAAACTTAATACAAAAGAACCTAATAAAAGAAGGAAATGACCAAAAGATAATACAACCCCCAAAAAGCTCCCTACCGCCGGGATCGCTTTCAAAAGGTAGAAAAACCCAAGAATCGTCCATAAAAACATATAGGCCAGCACAATTGGCATACAAAAGTAGGCCACCTTAACCATCAACCCCATCGAATCGCGAATCGTCTTCCGATAGCTTAAATGGATCTGCTTGACCTCATCGTGATAGATCCGAATGAGGATAATACCCGCCGTTAGAAAAATCGTCGCACAAAAAAAGATCGGCAAGAAAGTGAGGCTCATCGCCATCCAATCCGAGGCGTGTTCCGCCAGCGCTCTGCACAAAACGACGATTAATCCACAAAAAATGAGAATAGGCACTAGAAACAGCACCTTTTTACGAGAGAAGGTGAAGCGGAGCGCTCGATTGAAAATCGTCTCTAATTCAGTCCATGTCATAGGGCTGATCGTAGCATAAAGCAGCGATTTTATACCACACTCTAAAAATCAAACCGCATACCAAGAGTGACCCCTTGAAACGCCAGATCATCATTATTATTGCGGTAGCCTGTATTTGTACTGCTCACAAAGCGGCGTAGGCGATTCTGATCGGTGAATAAATTAAATTCCCAGCCCAACTTCACTCCAACATGATACTTGTCTTTTGAAAAGAGATAATCCCACTGAACACCAAGAGCCGCTTCCGCTGTCACAACAAGAGGATCTTCATCTCCTCTCAAGTTAACAAAAGTCTGATGAGAATGATTTTTTTCCACCTGCTTCACATCAAAATGGCCAGAGAGCAAAGCAAAAGCACCATTGGCATAAACCCCAAAACCCCTTCCTAAGCCCCACAATGTGTCGGCGCCCATACGCCCCCCAATCCCCCAAAAATCATTACTCAAATGATTTTCATAGGTATCACCAGGAGCCACGGCATTGCCCCCCTTATATTGAATTTCGAAATGCTGATCGATCACAGCGCCTCGAACTCCAATAAACGGACGGATCGTCAACCACTTACCCGCAAAACAGGTCCTTCCAAGCTCCAGATCCCCTACATTGATATTTCCAGACCCCTGCATTTTAGCCTGTGTGACATAAGTCCCCGTTGTCGAAAAGGGAGCTTGCCAACTTGGAAATATAGCACCTTCTTGCGTATTAACCTCATTCCGAGCATGCGCGTGGATATAGGTATATCCTAAAAAAAGATCCCATTTATCATGTGGAACTTTATAGCCGACCCCTAGCCTACATCCAAAATCCCATTCGAAGTCGAGGCCGTGTACCCGTCCATTGCGGATAGCAGAAGAGCTATCGCTTTTTGTTGCAAAATCAAGTCCCCCTTCCATTGCTTGCCATAGGAGGACGTCCTCTTCAATCCAGATTCGATGACTATCCTTAACGTCATTAGGGTTGAATACGCGACTGGTTGTAGGAGGGACTGTTGGGGTTGGGGCGACGCCGAGTAGTTGAGAAGAAATCACCAAAGAAGATAATAGCAACGCGTTTTTAAACGGAGACATAATTAATCCTAATTAACTTGATCTGTTATTATAAGACTTATAATTAACTCAGTTAATTGTCAACATTATTAATTATATATAATCAACAGGTTTTTCATTTGCTTATAAATAATTAACTTGACAAAGTCACATTAGACAAGACTTTTTTTTAGCATCAAAGCCCCAGGGATCGAATAGCGCAAATGGGGCTAGTATTGAATACAACCCCATTTGCGCTATTCGATCCCTGGGGCTTTCACGCCAAAAAATTTTTTTGTCTAATGTGACTTTGTCAAGCTATAATCAAGATGGGTATTACTACCAGGACGGTTACTACTACAACAACGGTTTCGATGATGAATACTATTATTATGGCGATGATGATGACCATCACCACCATGATGGTGATCATCATGAAGATGGAAAACACCACCACTAAGGAAGCTTATGAAAAAAAATTATCTTCTGCTCGGACTTCTCATTGTATGTTCTTGTGCCTCGAGAAATCAAGACGGCTCTACGGAAGTTTCCAGCAATTCCTCCATTTCTGATCGTGGCGGAGGAGGTCATTCGGATGGAGGGGATCATCACGACGAGGGCGACCATGATGACAATGGCAGGCGTGGCTACGATAATCAAGGGGAGAATTTCTACGGCGATGACGGTTACTATAACGGTTTCGATGATGAATACTATTATTATGGCGATGATGATCATGATGAGGATCACCACGACGGTGGAGACCATCACCACTAATGAGACTCATTCAGAACTGGTTGAAACAGCCTTGGGAACTCACTTTGCATAAGGGGAGTTAAAATAGCACCCTATGCGATTTCCGTTGACACGTACCCCCCCCCCCTCAATTATATCTTTAAATACAGCCTTTAAAACTTTATTCGGAGCCCCTATGCCGCGTGATACCCTAATGCTTTCTCTTCTTGCACTCACCTCACTCACCCTCTTTGCAGCCGAGGAAACTCAAGAGACCTGCGATAATGCTCCAGCTC
>CAMAVL010000068.1 GCA_945861735.1 Chlamydia trachomatis | reverse complement strand
AGTAACTCGTTGAGAGACGATGAAGGCCCGAACATGAGAACGAAGGGAAGAATCTAACTCTCTATGGCAACAAATGTCACAGAAATGAAAAGGCCAAAACAAAGGACTCAAGACAGAATCTTGTACCCGCTTTGTATGGTGTGACTGTTGACGAGACGAGAAGGAAACTCGAACCTACCTAGTCGGGAAGAATACTGTTGATGCGATGCATGCAATAACAGAACAACACCGCTAGGTCATAGTGATCATGAACCGCCGTATACGGTTCCGTACGTACGGTGGTGTGAGAGGACGGGAGCTAAAAGGCTCCCTCCTACTCGATATTTGCGCTATTCGATCCGCGGGAGCTTTCGCGCAGGTCCAAATTCCAAGTTTCAGGCCGACTGCAGTATACGACAAGGCGCATCCAAGAGCGTTAGGTTGTCTTAGTTTGTTTAACGATTAAAACAAGACAGCGCCTGTAGGCTTCCCGAGCGCCGAGATCGCCTTGCTTTGCAGCGAGCAGGTAAAATTTTGCGGCTTCCTTCAAATCTTTACTTGCGCCCAGCCCGTTCTCATAGAAATCGCCTAAGGCGCATTGAGCATTGCAAAAACCTTGGATTGCGGCGTTTTTATAGAGTTCAATGGCTCTATTTACATCTTTTATTACACCAGTTCCATAGTAATAACAGAATCCTAACTGATGTTGCGCAGAGGCAAGTCCACTGTCCGCTGCAAATTGAAAGAGTCGGGCGCCTTCTTCTAAATCGCGATTCACGCCTATTCCCTCTTGATAGCAGTGTCCTAAGGCACATTGAGCATTGCAAAAACCTTGGGTCGCGGCATTTTTGTAAAGTTCGACGGCTCTGTTTACATCTTTCATTACACCAGTTCCATCATAATAACAGCATCCTAATTGATATTGTGCAGAGGCAAGTCCACTGTCCGCTGCAATTTGAAAGAGTCGGGCACCTTCTTCTAAATCTTGATCCACACCTATTCCCTCTTGATAGCAGAGTCCGAGTTCGTACTGGGATTGGGGGTGTTTTTGTTTAGCCGCGAGTTGAAACCAGCGCACAGCTTCGTTTAGGTCTTGCATTACACCTGTTCCATCTTGATAGCAGATTCCGAGGCAGTACTGGGATTGGGGGTATTCTTGTTTAGCCGCGAGTTGAAACCAGCGCGCAGCTTCGTTTAGGTCTTGCATTACACCTGTTCCATGGTAATAACATAATCCTAACTGGTGTTGTGCAGAGGCAAGTCCACTGTCCGCTGCAATTTGAAGGAGTCGGGCGCCTTCTTCTAAATCTTGATCCACACCCATTCCCTTTTGATAGCAGAGTCCTAAAGCGAGATATCCATTAGGGTGTTTTTTTGTTACTGCAAATCGATAGAGTTTGACGGCTAGTCTTAAGTTTTGATCTACGCCCAGCCCCTCTTGATAGCAGAATCCTAATGCGATATGGCCTTGAGCGTCTCCAAGCTCTACCGCGCGTTGATAGAATTTAATGGTTTTGCTTGAGTCTTTAGCTACACCTATTCCCGCTTGATAGAGATCTCCTAACGCGATGATCCCTTGAGCGTCTCCAAGAGTTGCCGCGCGTTGATAGAATTTAATGGCTTTTTTTAAGTCTGTATCTACACCTATTCCATTTTGATAGAAGAGTCCGAGGTAGTACTGGGATTTGGGGTGTTCTTGTTTAGCCGCGAGTTGAAACCAGCGCACAGCTTCGTTTAGGTCTTGCATTACACCTGTTCCATGGTAATAACAGAATCCTAACTGGTGTTGTGCAGAGGCAAGTCCACTGTCCGCTGCAATTTGAAGGAGTCGGGCGCCTTCTTCTAAATCTAGATCCACACCCATTCCCTTTTGATAGCAACGACCTAAGCTATATTGAGCAAAGGAAAGCCCTTGATCTGCTGCGAGTTTATAGAGGCGTGCAGCCTTGTCTAGATCGATCGGTTCTCTGTGCTCATACTGATTTCCTAGCCGACATTGAGCGAGGGCGAGATTTTGATCAGCTGCGCGTTGATAGAGCTGGGTTGCTAGCTGGTCATCTTGAGCCACTCCTATGCCTCTTCTAAAGAGCCCTGCCAAATTATATTGAGCGGCCCTATTGTCTTGATCTACTGAACGTTGAAACCAGTCTGCTGCTTCTTTTACGTCTAGCTCTACTCCGTTTCCTTGTGCATAGCACATTCCGAGTCTATTCTGGGCTTTAGAAAACCCCAGGTCTGCCGCTTGTGTGTACAGAGGGACGGCTTCGTTCCAGTTATTTTGCTGGGCGTATTCTTTCGCTGCATTGTATAGGTTTTGAGCGGTTAGCTCTGAAATAGCTGAATGTTGAGTATTTACAGAACGTCCTATTGGGCTAGACATGGTAATTCCTTTTTTAATTGTGTTGATTATAGTTAATAAACAGGTTAATTTCAACATTTAAGTAAATTAATTGCATTACCTGTTTCGTTTTACACTAAAAAATTTAGGTTACGCAAGAAGTCTAATGCGGGTTGATAGAAGGGGGTTGTTTGGCTTAAGTCTTTATCTACACTTATTTCCTCTTGATAGCAGTAGAACTTTGCGAGGGGCTGTTCTTTAATAGCGGCGATGCGGAGGGAACCTATTTCTTGTTTTTCATGGCATTCTTCCAACTTCCTTTGAGCCTTTTTATGAGAGGGGTCTTGTGCGATCAGTTGATGGAAGAGCTTTGAGGCTTTATTTAGGTCCAAAGGGTCCCCTTTTTCCGTCAGATAGCAACGATCTAAGCGGTGTTGGTCATAGGAGATCCCTTGAGCTGTTGCACGTCGAAACCAGTATGCTGCTTGCGTTGCGTCTTTCTTTACTCCGTTTCCTTCTGTATAGCACATTCCGAGGCGGTGCTGAGCTTGAGAAAACCCCAGGTCTGCCGCTTGCGTGTAAAGGGAGAAGACTTCGTCCCAGTTCTTTTGCTCGGCGCATTTTTGCGCTGAATTGTATGGGATTTGAGCGGTTGGCTCTGGAATAGTTGAATATTGGATGTTTGCAAAAAATTCTATTGAGCTAGACATGGCAATTCCTTTTTTTTATTAATGGTGTATTAATTATTCTAAAGGAGAAAGTTCTTAAGGGACAGGATTATACTTATAAAGCGTTCCATTGCTATCGATGGTGCGATAGACCCATTCAGCATCGTTTTCGCGCAGCAGCCGATCGCATCCGAGCGCAAATCCTTTGAAAAAACCGTATTTGCGCAATGCTAAGCGCATGTATTGGGAGGAACTGGGGATGAAATGGCTTCTAGGGCCATCCGCTGGAGAGAGGATTTTTTGGTGGAAGGTGATGATCTGTTCTCCCATTTTTACAAGAACTGAAGGGGAGGCTGTGGGCGTTAGTGTTTGTGCTGTCGGTTTTTTCAAATCGGCATCTTTTCCCCATGGCTCATAGAAGCCGGGTTGCGCATGTAGGTAAAGGGGGAAGAGTAGGACAAGAGCTCTAAGGGCTCGTAAAAGAATAAAGTTCTCGATTGGACTTGCGCGAAAGCTCCCGCGGTTCGTGCGCAGCAAATGGGGTTGTATCTCCGATACTACCCCCATTTGCTTCACACGAACCCCGGGGCTTTGGCGCAGTCCAATCGAGAACTTTATTCTTTTACGAGCCCTAAAAAGCATATTTTAACATCAATACGGGAAATAATCCTTGGCGGTTCATGAGTGGGTTTACTTTTCTTTCATAGAGTCGCTCATTATAGAATTTAGCTTCTAAGCCAGCTCCGTAGATCCCTCCAAAATACCACCCTGCTTCAAAACTTGTAAAGATCACGCCGGCTGCAATGTTGCGGTGTTGAAAGAAGTGGGTGGCGGCTGCGATAAATAGGCCATTGAGAAGAAATGCGGTAACGGCGGATTGCTTTTGTCCAACGTAGAGGTAGCCGGCGCCTGGAACCATCGCATTAAGAAGTTGCGCTTTGCCAGGAGATTTTTTTTCTAGGGTATAGGAGTCTATAAAGTCTTTAACGGCCAGGTCATTGGGATGGGAAGCTACGTAATTGTCAATGGAGGGGAAGTTAGCTTGGGAGAGTGCGGTCGATAATGTAACTTGGGAGGCGGCATTGGGGTCTTGGCTCTCGAGAAAGGAAAGGATCCGATTGGCTTGCTCGGTATTTCCCTCTTGTAGGTAACTATCGTGGAGGATAATGAGAAGATCGTGCATCGCAGGGAAGTCAGTTGTCGCATTTTTAAGTTTACTGTGATTAAAGGTGTAGATTACATCGGAATATTTATGGCCGACATAATAACAGAGAAGAATATTGTATTGGATTTCGAGAGCGCGTTCTGTGTTTTCCTGCGGAATTAAAATGGAAGCGCGTTTAAATGCGGTGATCGCTTGATAGAGATCGAGTTCTGTTGCAAGGGTCAGTCCGATGAGATATTCCTTTCCCCAGTCATAACTTTTTTCAATGGGCGATAGAGGGGGAAACGGGGAGGGAAGCGCTTGTAAGTACTTCTCTTGGACAGAGTAGGTCACTTGGGGCTCGATGGTATCGGGAACGGATTTGCAGGCGCCTAATGTGATCAGGACTAGTGTATAGCAGAGGCGTGATAGGGATTTATTCGGCATCTTGTCACACCCCAGTTAAGGTCCTAGACAGATTAACCGATAGGCTTTTAAAATTCTATTCATTCTCTGGAGTTTTGACGAAATCGAGCCCGGCATCAAATTCTTCTTTGAGCACAGGAAGGCTGGCTTGGTCTTTATAGAGCCATTCTTGGTGTTCTGTGATCGCTTTGTATTCTGTATAAGTATTGATGATGTGTGGGCGGACAAAGATAATGACATTTGTTTTTGAATTGCGCCTGTCATTTTCGCTAAAGAGAGCTCCAATGACAGGCAAGCCACCTAAGCAAGGGATGCCAGTGCGGTAGTGAATTTTTGTGTCGTGAAGCATTCCGCTTAAGACGACGAAATGTTCATTGGGAACATGGACGTTTGTTTCCATATGGGTATGAGAAGTCTGAATTCCTGCAAGCGAAGTATTTTGCCCCCCTGTCGTATTGGCAATCTGTTCACTGATATCATGAACGATATCGAGGCTGACGATATCATTATCGCCAAGCATTGGGGTAATGGTTAGGCTGACACCAATATCGCGGTATTCGATGTTAGTCGTTGTCTGTGTATTTACCCCAATTGTCTGAACTTGAGCTCCGGTAAAGGGGATGTTTTGGCCGACGAATAAAGTGGATTGTTTATTGTCTTGTGTCACGATTTTAGGATTCATGACAATTGTCGTATCTGAATCCACCTGAAGTGCGTTAACAAGGGCTCCAAGTGAGATGAAGGATTGTCCTTTATGCATGATGATATCGCCGAGAACTCCCAAATCAAATCCATTTGTAAAAGGAATCGTACCCCCTTTTGGCGTATGTGTCGCATTAAGTCCCGATATCAATGGAGCAAATGTGGTAACGGGGGCAATCCCAGTAGCTCCGGGTACAGGGAAGTTGCCAGTGCCAATTGCTGCTTTATTGAGGTATTGTGCTTGGCCACCCCACATCAATCCAAAATTTTGGGTATTGTCCAGATCTGTTTCGATGACGAGGATTTCGATGAAGACTTGGCGCAACGGAATGTCTAAATTTTCGATCAGACCTTTGAGTTTTGCTAAGATATCGCACGGCCCCGTTCCAAGGAGGGAATTTGTGACTTGGATCCACTGGAGCGAGTTGACCGCGTCCATCATTGCTTGGAGATTCACTCCAGGATTTTTTCCTAAACTTGTAGCGACTTGTTTGAGGGCTGTTTGGATATCGCTGCCTTGATGGTATTGGAGCTTGTAGACCAAAAAGCTTGTGTTATCGATTGCAGCAATGGAAGGTTGTAAGGTCTCTTTTTCAGGAATATCGAATGTAAGGACAAGTTCTTGGACCTTGGCAACAGAATTTTGATCACCAGAGATCAGAATCGATTGCGTTTTTTCAATCCATTTTAAGTTGTTGATGACGTCGAATAATCCTGCATCGCTTACGCCGGATGATTTCAAATTGTATTCAAAGTCGCACAGGATCGAAATGAGATCTTCACCTGAAATGTGTTGAGGATTGTAGATCACAAATACAGGAGCGCTCCGTTGGGCATTGTCATCCATTTGAGACTGGAGGGAAAGAACGTCAAATTTTTGGATGAGGGGATCGAGCTGTTGGAGAGATTCTTCAGGCCCAACAAATAGAAGAGAATTCGTCTCTTTGATGTAGCGCACGGATGTCAACGTTTTTGCTAGGTAAGGATCATCTTTTGCAATGGTCGAAGCAAAGAATTTCAAGGACTCAATTAATTGAGTGCTCGATGCATATTTCAATCCATAGATTAAAAAGCCGGGTTTCCCCGCTTTATGGAGCTCTAATTCCTCGACGTTATCTAAAGTGGGGAGGATTTCTTTCAGCCGAGAAATTGCGCCTGCATTGGAGATGAACATTAATGTGTTGGAGGATGGATCCCATTTCAGCGTTTGAATGGCACGGATTAATCCTGTATCTAATGGATTTTTAGGATCGAGTTCAGAGAGTAAGTGATTTAAAGAGGCTTCGATTTGCTCATGGGTGCCATAGAGCGGCTTATAGATGAAAAGTTGGGTTTCTTCGGTAATATTGTATTCGAGGTCGACGAGGTCGAGCATCTTTTGCACTTCTTCTAAAGAAATGGGATCGCCTGTAAATACAAGAGCGTTGCTCGAAGCATTCCATTGGATCGATTGAATTGCTTGGAGGAGTTTTGGGTTTGCGAGATGCGCTGTTTTTAGATTATGAAGGATCCCTTCCATCAATCCTTTTAATTTTTCTCCGTGTAAGTGTTTCGGTGAGTAGATCAAAAACTGCGTATTGGAGCCACTAGTTGAATTGGCTCCAGTGAGGCTGTCATTTGGGACGTCAATGGACGTATCGGGAACATCAATGGAAGTGAGGAGGCTTGTAAGTGTGAGGATCGTCTCGGGATCGGATACGAAGAGCAGCGAATTCGTTTCTTTAATTTCTTGCACCTCATTAATTGCAATAGTTAAAGGGTTTGTTGCACCTACATTGCTTTTGAGTTTTTTATCGATTTGCATCAAAATTTGAATGAGTTCTTTAGGCGTTCGATAGAGCGTTTTATAAAGAAATGCGGATTGATCGATTCTTCCCTTTGGATTAATGATGATAGGTGTTGAGGGTTTGTCGAGATCTTCCATGACAGTTAAGGCGCGTTCGATCAGATAGGGTGTAGAGACGATGAAAATGGAGTTTGTCTCTGCTTGAGGGACAAAGGTCAGGGGGTTGCCTTCTGTAAAGGGAGAGACGATCTGCTGAGTTAAGGCGATGAGCTCTTGTGGAGAGATGTGCTGCACGATGTAGGAATCGATGTCAAGAGAGGTATGGGGCGCATCGAGACTTGTCAGCAAGGTGGCAATCTTTTCGACGTTTGTCGTAATGTCCGTAACGATTAGCTGGCGCGTCTCGACAGAGATTTCGATTAAAGAGGTTTTGGATGTCAGAGGGCGGATGATGCTTGCAACGGAATTGACATTCGCATTTTTGATCCGAAAGACTCTAGTAACGAGCATTGAATTGTCGGGTTTAGAATCGGGAAGATCACCTGAAATAATTGTTGGGATCTGATTGACATCAAGGCTTTTAACGATCAGTACGTTTTTGTCTTGTTCTAACAACATCAAGCCGTGAACGCGAAGGATTTGAGCAAGCGCTGCCATGACATTTTGTGAAGAGACAGGCTCTTCTGATACGACTGTCACAGAAAATTGGAGATCTCCCTCTTCGAAAACGAAATTGAGGTTAGCAATTTTACTCACAAAGCGGATAAACTCAACGATCGAAACGTTATTGAAATTGATCGTATAGGAATCCGTTGGGGTAGCATCTTTATGAGAATCTGAATTATCCTTATCGCTCTCTGATTGCATCGACTTAACGACGGCAAAGTCCTCTGCTAACAACTCTTCTGGAGGAATGCTATACGCAACATTGGAATGGATTAACTGAAAAAAAGAAACGCACAAAGCGACAGAGTACAAGCTTTTCCGGAATTCTTTCATGGTTTAAAAAACCTCAGTATGATATCGAATCCTAAAATACTTTTTGGATTATTGTATACATAAAATGATGAGAATAAGAGGAAAAATGGAAAAAAATCAAGTGTGCAAAATGACATTTTCCCAAGACGAACAGGGAAAAGAAATCTTATTAAAAGATGAAAAATTTCAAGTGATGATGGAATGGGAAAAACCCTATATGCACGCCTGTATCGATGTATTAAAACCGACAGGTGATGTACTTGAAATTGGTTTTGGCTGTGGCTATTCTGCAACACATATTCAGACCTACCATCCAAAAAGTCATACGATCATTGAATACCACCCCGTTGTTGCAGAAAAAGCGCGTGCATTTGCAAAAACGCACCCTCACATCACAATCATTGAAGATACGTGGCAGAATGCATTTAAGCAGTTAGGTGTCTTCGATCAGATTTTCTTTGATGATTATCCACTCGAGAGTGAGGGGGAGGCTAAGAAACTCGAAGAGGAAAAAATGCACTCCCATGAACTCGTGCGTCAAGGAGAGTCTTTGATTCATGAGGTTAAATCTTCGTTCCCTCACATCGAAGAGATCCGCTATTCCGATGCAGATTTAAAAGAGCTTGTAGAGCATGTGCGTGGACAAGAGGGCGTGTCTTCAGAGGCTCTGGTCCGTTTTGTTGAGGATCTGACAGGCCGTGGACAAATTACGCAAGCGCAAAAAGAGCATTTAATTGCGATGCTGGAGTTAAAGAGTGAAGGGAAGGAAAGTGTTTCTAAGACCCCATTTTATTTTCGACGTTCCAATGAGAGAGTATTGGTGTTTTTGCAAGAAGCGCTTGTCTCTCATATGAAAGTGGGTTCGACATTTTCTTGCTATCTCAGTTCCTCTGTATCCAAGTTTGAAGATGAGGCATTTTTTAATGCAATCATCATGAATCCTTATTTGGATTACCATGAGGAGTGGATCGATATTGAGCCGTCGTCTAACTGCGATTACTATACAGACAAAGAGGCTCTGGTTATTCGCATTACGAAGATGGGGTAGAGAGAGGGAGTTCAGCGAGAGAGGTGGGACACGAGATATGGAGGCGCTGAGAGTTCCTTTTTCGCTATCGCGAAAGAGAAACACACTCTCACGGCGATTCTCGTCCGTGATATACTGCAGTCGGCCTGAAACTTGGATTTGGACCTGCGCGAAAGCTCCCGCGGATCGTCGATCATAAGTCGCAAAATATTAACAATATAGGGCGACTTATGATCGGCGATCC
>CAMAVL010000067.1 GCA_945861735.1 Chlamydia trachomatis | reverse complement strand
AAAGGAGCAACCGGAAATATATAAGGCTTTAGGCTTGCAATCCCAGATTCTTAGAGCAACCAAAACAATTCTGTAAATTCAAGATGTAGTGACGAATAGCCTAACTTCTAAGCTGTTCTCATAGAGAGAGCCGTTGAAGTTGGGTTAAGAATGCAGCGTTTGTTGCGCTAGATCGTTGAATTCACCCCCATCATTTATTAAAAAAAGGTTTTTATGACAATAACTCCAGTGCAAAGCAGCCACCAAATTCATGAACAGTTGCGTTGTGACCCTCATCAATGCCTTCCTCATGAGGTATTCGACATTGTTTTGAGTTATGTGGAACCAAAAGACCTGGAGCGGGCAGAAAGAGTGTGCAGAGCTTGGAAGCAATTCATTGATGAGCCAGGTCGGTGGAAAATACAATGCCAAATTCAATTGGGCCTTCCTTCAGGCATAGATCCGAAGGTCTATTTGCCAAAAACAATCTCGTGTAACCCACAAGAACACAATCCGATGAACCAGATCCCAGCAGGCCCTGTTGAGAAAATAATGCTTCAGTACATGTTTACTAACATTCTTGATCACAGAGTCTATGAGCGTCATATAGGAAAAATCGGGCCAGTCCCAATGATTCCTAAGGAACTCTCTCTTCAGAACTGGAATAAGCCAGATCCTTGTGATGTGGCTAAAACGATAGGTGGAGAGTATGTTTGGATGTATTGCCCTTCACATATTGAAATTGATCAGAGAGGTTGTTTCTTAGATAAACCAGATGATCCAACTAACCCTCAAGCGCCTAAGCTTATTCTAGGCCCAGAGAGACTAGCAGAAAACGCAAGAGCCCTTCAAAAACATTCATTGACATCGGAGGCCATTCAAGCGCGTTTGGGAAAATATACAGTCGCAGAATGCGCAGCATTCGAGTACGCAGCATTGCATTCTTCTATAAGTGAGCCAGATGCAATGAACACTTCTCTCTGCGAATCGTCAGCTAGAATTGCTGCACAAAATACAACGCTAAAAGTGCCAGTGACCATTCATAATCTCTTAGAATTATTCAAATGCACAACAACAAGGACTCCACCAATTTGTAAAATTTTTGATGCTGCAATTCTTCAGCAGCACGGCGATGAAAGGATATCACCAGAGTGGGTTTGCATGAGAAAGGATGTGATTGGTAAAGGTTGTTTTTTTGCCGTGCAACAAGCGTTTGCTGCTAAAAGTGGAGTTGTACCTTCTGGATTACTTCACAGAATTCTCTTTAATTTTTTGCAGCACGTTCGCTCTCACGGAATGACACATTGGCTAAATACAAAAGTTTATCCAGATGGACAAAATCCATGGCAGTATGCGCGCACGTCAACACTTACGCAGAATACAGGAAATATTGATTGTCCTTCGAGTTGTGGGTGTGGCGGTGTCGAAGGCCTGGAGGTCATACTCGAATCCGTCCCCAACAATCTCTACTGCGTGGGGTTGGCTGTGATGCTTCCTTCGAAAGTGTAGGCCATTGGTCCTTGATCGCTTGGAACTTGTATCAGACATGTGAGGGAATTGCAAAGTGATGCAACTCCCTCTTTTGCTAAAAAAGGCCTTATTTGTTATCTAGATGCGTTCTCAAAGTCTGCAGCATTAGGAGATGCATGGGAAATCATCACATCGAGTTCATGGAGTTCTTCAAACTGCGCTCGGCTTACATTTTTACCAGCATAAAACCATTCTGTTCTTTTTTTGTTTTCGACATAGAAGATAGAAGGACCATGTTGTGCGCCAGCTTCCCAGTAGGTTTCTTGGGAAAGAATATTTCCGTCGGTGAAGTGTTTTTCTAAGCCATTTTTTTGGTCAAAACGGTAGTTCACTTCGAGATATTTATTGCCATTATTGTAGTAGATGGCTTTGCCGTGAAGTTGATTATTCGCATAATGCTCAATGGCTATAGGCTCGCCAGTTGGTGCAAAGCTTTTCTTTTCGCCGTTGAGTGTACCTTGATGGCAAGAGGCGATCGATTCAGGTGTCCCATTAGGATAAAAGCTCTCTCTTTTAACAGCGTAGCCTTCTTCAACGATTTCTTTGGCTAGGAGTTCTCCTTTTGCATCGCGCAACATGCGCATTCCTTTCCCTTTTGCAACACGCGATTCCACTTCATTAGTGGGAGTTAAGTATTGCCCTTGGACAAGTTCATCGCCGTTATGTTCTTCGATTTGCATTGGAACGCCATCTTCATACCAAAGTGTCGTTGCGATGCGCGACTCGGAGAGTTGCACTTTTTCGATAACGGGCATTCCTGTTGGAGCATAGAGAACTTCTTTGACTTTAGTCCCTTGATTGTAGAGGCAATATTCTTGGACGATTTGGCTGCTCGGAAAAGTCGATGTCCAAGGGCCGTGCAGGATGTCATTTTCGTAGGTTGCAGTCACAGTCACTCCGTTGCGCAAGTAGGTGATGACTTGACCTGGATAACTTTTTGCTTCCCACTCTTCTTGGGAAATGGCGTAACCGTATTTGTGGATATAGCTTTGTGAAACGACATTGTCGTCGGTATCTTGTTTGCAACCACAGAGAGCAAGGCTTAGCATTCCAAGAAGTGTGTAGTGTTTAATTTGCATGATGAACCTCATTTTTAAATGATAGACTTTGCGTAATGCGCTCATGTTCTTTTTCAACCGTTTCAAACGCAATTGTTTTGTTCAGGTCTCGATAGAAGAAGCGCAGTGTAACGTTCTTCCTATCTTTGCCGATTTGATCACTTTTGTAAAGATCTAAAAGATAAACATTTTCCAGGAACCGAGAAGGAACACTTTTAAGCTGCTTCAAGATATCTCCAATGGAGAGGGTATCTGGAACGGTAATCGTCCAATCTCTTTCGGAACCTGGATAGGGGTTGAGTTCCGTGACTAGGGTTTCTTTCGATTTAAGAAGGAGAAGGTCGTGAATATTGAGTTCGGCAAAATAAATGGATTGATCCATTCCAAGTTTTTTGAGGTTTTTTGGATGGACTTCTCCCAAGACGCCCAAGATTACATCGCCAACTTTGATTTGAGCTTGTTTTCCTGGATGGAGGCTATGGAGATGGGAGGGGAGGAATTCGACTCCGGTAATTTGCAGACCGAGTAATAGGTTTTCAATCTTTCCTTTCAAATCTAAAAAGTCAACGTCCTTAGGTTTGGGATCGAAGTGATGGGGTGCTGACTTCCCAGTTAATATGATGCCCATTGTGGAGCATTCTTTGAATTGGGTTCCCTCTTTGAGGTGCACTTTGCCCACTTCAAAACCGCAGATGGTATTATTGGAATGATCTTGATTGTATTTGATCACTTGAAGAAGTCCTGGGAGCAGAGATGTTCTTAAAACAGACTGATCGATCGAGCTTGGGTGAAGAACACAGATGAGAGAGTCTTTAGAAAGGGTGTTACTCAAGCCAATTTCAGCAAGGCTTGGGCTGATCAAATCACAGGTCATCAATTCTTGTAGTCCCTCTGCAATCAGGCGCGATCTAATATCCTTTTCTAAAAGATAGATCGGAGCCGCGGTGAGAGTCGAAGAGGCATGATAAGGCGGTTTTTTAGGGATATTGTGATAGCCATAAATGCGGGCAATTTCTTCGATGAGATCTATTTCAGTTAGGAGATCGTTGCGGTATGTGGGGACAGCCACAAGTAGAGAGTGCATTTCTTCTTTGAGAATTTCACTCTTTGAGCGAACGAGAATGTTTACGATGTCTCGCAAGCTTAAATGGGTTCCCAAAATCTGATTGACTCTAGCAATGCGGCAGCAGATTTTTTTAGGCTCAAAAGCGTGCGCTTGTGCTTCTACGATTCCTTGACAGATCTCTCCACCGGCCACTGTCTGCAGAAGATAAGCTGCGCGATTCAGAGCTGCTTTTATGCCTCTTGGATCTATCCCTTTTTCAAAGCGCTGAGAGGATTCACTGCTGACCTTAAGTAGCTTAGTCGATTTGCGAATCGCTTGGGGTGTGAAGTAAGCGGCTTCAATCAGGATATTGCGCGTGCCTGTTTCAACAGAAGAGCTTTTACCTCCCATGACGCCGGCAAAAGAAAGAGGCTTTTGTGTATCGCAAACGAGGATGGCTTCGGGGGGGATATTGCGCTCAGTGCCTTCAAGAGTCTCGAGTGTGGAATAGGGTGTTTCGGAAGTAATAATGAGTTTTTTATCTGCAATCGCATCATAATTAAAGAGGTGGAGCGGTTGACCGAGTTCCAACATGACAAAATTGCCCACGTCCACGACGTTATTAATGGATCGGATACCACAGGCTTCAAGTCGTTTTTGTAACCAAGGAGGGCTTGGGCGTAGTTCGATGTTTTTAACAAGGCGACTGGCGAAGTAGAGCGCTTGGCGCTTATCGATGAGTTGAATGGAAATATCGGTTGGCTCTTTGCTCTCTGTAATAGAAAATTGGGGCATCTTAACTGGGATATTTAAAAGAGCAGAGAGCTCTCTTGCGATCCCGAGGATGCTCATGCAATGCCCTAGGTTTGGAGTTAGGGAGATGTCTAAAATTAAATCACCATAGAGCTCTTCCAGAGGAGTTCCTGCAACGAGATCATCGGATAGTTCAAGAATTCCTTCATGGTCACTGCCTAATCCCAGTTCATCGCAGGCGCATAACATCCCAAAAGATTCGACGTCGCGCAATTTGCTTTTTTTGATTTTAAAGGATTTGCCATCCGCATCTTTTAAGGTAGCTCCAATTTTGGCAAATGCAGTCGTGAGTCCTGTGCGGCAATTAGGCGCGCCACAGACCACTTGGAATTGTTCGATTCCATCAGATACCATTGCAACACAGAGACGCTCAGCTTGAGGGTGTTTTTCCACAGCCACAACTTTTCCGACGACGACTCCAGAAAAATTTAAGGGAAGGGGATCCATGCCGTCCACCTCTAAGCCAGCGCGTGTGAGGGTATCACAGAGCTCTTGAGGCGTCAGGGTGAAATCTAAAAATTCTTTTAACCACGATAAGGGGACTTTCATAAAACACAGAAAAAATTTAATATTAATGGAAGATGAGTTATAACATATTCCATCAATCCTCGAAAAGAAAAATATCATGACCAACGTAGCAGAAAATCATTGGATCCGTCGTACGAGAGTATTAACCCAAGTCCTGATCATTAGCGGAACGCTCAATATCGGCTTGATATCGACCTTTGTCTATTTCGTCCTTAAAGATAAACAGGAGTCGCTCGTTCTAGAGATAAAGCCTCCTAAGGATGTGGTGGCGCCGACTCGTACGAATGAAGAGCTCTTGCAGGCTTATTCTTTTCTCCCTTTTCAAGAGCTTTTATTGCGCCTTGAGAACAAAGATTTTATTGAAGAGGGGCTTGCTAAAAGAGATCTAGCGCTTGCTTGTCTCAACGCTTTCCACCACTTTAATCTTGAAAAGGCGTTAGGGGGGCTAATTTTACAAAAAAGAGCGATTCGGATGCACAATATGGACGGACAAGAGGCCATCGAGGTCGCTGTGTTTCCAGGTCTTGCAGATTTTCAATTTCAAGCGATCATCCAATTTGCGCGTACAGAAAAATGGCCACTGACGAGCCAAGGTCTGTTTTATGAGCTAAAAGCCACAGCTCCGGCTCATGACTTAAGTCTGCTTGAAGCGTTTTGTTTGACGCCGGAATTTCATGCAGTGCACACTCTTTTTTCTAAAACAGGATTGGCGCTTTCTCGGGAAAAAGTGGTCGAGCTTCTTTTAGAAGGGGAGTGGAAGACCCTGTCACAGTTTGCTGTGGAGCAGCGTCAAGCATTGGATTTGACTCCAGAATGCCGTCGCGCTTTTCTATTAACCTATTTAAAAGATCAATCTAAGCTAGCGGCCAAACTTCTTGTTCAAACCGATTCGGATTTCGTTGCCAAGCGGCTAGATGACAATCAAATTCTCACTGTGCTCGATATCTTGCATGGACAAACAGCCGAATTTGAAGGATTAGCAAAAGAGCTTCTCGTTTCTCCCCGCATTGATGCCGTTCGCAAAAAGGCGGCAGAGGCGCTCTATGGGCTTGTTCATGAAACACCTTTAGAGCCGTATGATTATGCTACCGCAATCACTCGCTTTGCCCCATCTTCTGCGATTATTGAAACGACAAAAGTTGCGATTAAGGAATCGATTGCTCAAGTGCAGATTAAGAAAAAAATGCATACGGTAGAAGTGGGTGAAAATTTATGGAAGATCGCAAGAAAGTATCAAGTGACAATTGATTCAATCATCCAAGCAAATCATCTGGAAACAGAAAAGTTGCGCCCCGGAAAACAGTTAGAAATTCCGGAGAAAAAAACTTAAAACTTGTCAAAAAAAACAAACATATGTACAACATATTCTTTAACAAGGCTTAACATTTAGGCCTGCACTTAAGGAGTTGAAATTATGAAAGCACAACGAGTTCGTTTTTTTGGATTTTTAGCTGTTTTATTTTTTCTAACAACGAGCCTCCATGCGGAGTGTTCTTGCTGTCCTAAACCTAAAACACTCACACTCATTGAGTGTGAGAAGACGTATATTCAGCCATCTCAAATTGAGCTATTGGATGAACATATCTATGTGCAAGTAAATAATCGGGTGGTTCAAACAGCAGCCCTTCACGCAGATGCTTGTGGCATTTTTTTTAAAGACGTCTATAAGGAGACTAATTGTCCCGACGGATTCTGGGAATGTCAGACCTGTCATGCCTGCAATGCGGGATACACTTTCTTTTGCACCGAGTGTTGGAATTAAGGCACTTCATCAACCCCACCCGGATGCAACGGGTGGCATTTCGCGACGCGTTTTAGACTCAAATAGCTTCCCTTAAATACCCCATGTTTCTTCACGGCTTCCAGGGCATATTCAGAGCAACTCGGATAAAACCTGCAGCAGTTGCCTAAAAATGGACTGATTGCCAGTTGGTAGAGTCGAATGAGTTTCAGTATTAGATATTTCATCAGATGATATGAAAAATATCGCGCAGAACGGCTAGCATCACTTCGATAAGAATTAGAAGGACGATGGTAATTTCAAGGCGAGAGCTGTGTTGATGGTTGAGCTCACTTGACAAAATTTCAAAGAGTTCGTGAATGACATTGAGTCGTTTATTGAGAATTTCAACTCGTTTAGTCACATCGAGGTAGTAGGCTGTCCTTCGGTAGAAAGGCTCTAACTCAGGGTAATTCCAAAAGAATTCGGGTGTGTCTAAAATTTCGCTGTGCAAGTTAATGAAGTTCCTCTCGATGAAGAGCTCTCCCATTTTTCGGGAGATGTCTTTACGCGAGAGTGGGATTTTTCCTTTGCGAGCGAGTTCTGCTGGAAGATGCTTTGCATTATCAATCGTATTTTGGATCAGCTCTTCAAAGGTAGTTAGTTTAACAGATTGGGCAAGTCCATGAGAAATGGCTAATTTTGTCAAAGTGCTTTTATTGTGCAGGTAGATCTCATCCTCTTCAATTTTCATTGGATCTGCATAGGAAAAGGTAAATTCATCGAGCTCCGCTTTTACAGCGGGCTCTTTTTCAAATTCTTTTAGAGAGAATAAAATTTCTTTTTCATCTTCTTCAGTAAAGCCCCAACATACGGTGACTCCATAGGAAAAGTAGAAGAGATCGCCCTTTAAAATTTTATCTTCTTTGATTTGAATATGGACAACATCGCGAAATAGCTGGGTCGTTCCCATCCTTTGTAGGTACTGGAAGAGACGTGGGATGTCATAGGAGGCTGCTGTGCAATAACAAGTACAACGCATAAAAACAATTTATAGAGGATCTTTGATTAAAAGGCAACGGCGGTTCCGGCGATGGTCGCTCTTTCCAGACAAAAAATCTAGGGGCCTCCTGATCAAAATCCTGATTCTTCAAGTATTTTATGTATAAACAACGTGTTTTAAACATGTTAACAATGCGTTTTACTGTTGATTTGATAAATCTTATTAATTACAATTTATAACGAGACGATAATAAGATATTAATAAACAAAATAAAAAGGATGGTGTTATGACGGCAATTAACAAAATTCCAACATTTCAGGAAAAAGGCTCTGCAGGCATCACTGTAAAAGATTTTTCAGATCAACTCTTTCAGAGTTTCGAAAGCAGTAAATTAATTAAAATTATTTCTAGTCCTATTCAAGGGAGCTCTGCCACAATTCTGTCTGGGTTAGAGAAATGCAAACAGGCAGGAGCTTTAATCCCGTTTGAAAAAGCAAAGCAGATTAAGGAAAATATCCAACTGCGGTTGAGTGTACAAGAGGCGACAGAAAATCTTGAAACAGAGTTAGATGCACTCAGTTCGAAAGACATTCTCCAAGTTGTTTCTCGAAATCCATTGATTACATGGGTTCCTAGAAAACCGCAAAGCCTTGAAAACTTAATGACTCAGGCTAAAGAAGGAGCTTCATTAGACGGCCTCACCCCGGAAATTATTTCTCTCGTTAAAACCATTATTTCCACCTCAAAAACAGTTGATAGATTCCTTGGTGCTGGATCTTCTCTGAAAATTTTGTCCAATGAATCCATCGATCCGAGAGGAAATGTATTAGATCAGATGCTTGATCGAGGTTTCTATTTAAATGAGCCCTTGGATTCTATTGACCTAAGTGATGTTTTTCCTGATGAAACCTCTGCTTTACAAGAGGCTGCTTTACAAGAGGCAATGGATCAACTCTATGATATGTGTGAATTTGATACGGGGCTTGCTGAGACGGCTATTGAGCAAACGATAGTTGATTATTCCCAAGATATCTTTCCTCAGCTATGGGAAGGCGTGGGGAAGCTGCGCTTATTAGAGCGGATGGCAGTCGATCAACTTTATGCTACATATGATGCTGCCGTTGTCGATGAAGCTGTCCGGCAAGCAGAGATTGATTATTCCCAAGATGTCTTTGTTCAGTTAGCTGAGAGTGCAGAGTGGGTCATTACAAAGCATGATCAAAAAATAGAAGAGATTATGGAATTGCTTGATCCAAAAAATGGATATACGCAGGAGCAAAAGGAGCATGTGTTTTATTCCAAAACGATTTGGCCAGGTTATCAAGATAAGGGTGAATTTTCTCTATTTAACCTAGAACTAAATGATGGCCCTATCAATGAATATTATTTTTATCTAACGGATGCTGTGCGAGACAAGATGCGAGCAATGGTTATGGAAGAATTCTGGGCAGAGATTTAAAAATCGCTTTTAAGGGCTCGTCCAGCTTTTTTTCTTAAAGAGGAGGATGATCCAAGGGGCCACTGTTGTCAGGATAATTCCTGTAATGAGGAACGTTTCATAAAAGAGAACGCTGCCAGTGTCAATTTGAGATGGTGGGATGAATCCGATGAAAAAAG
>CAMAVL010000066.1 GCA_945861735.1 Chlamydia trachomatis | reverse complement strand
ATATTAACAATATGGGGCGACTTAAGATCGACGATCCCCGGGGCTTTGGCGCGGTCCAAATTCCAAGTTGCTGACCGAGTTGGGTATAGTTTGGGCCAGCGCGAACAGCAGTTCCCGTTAAAAAGATTTTTTCGGGCTTACGGGTCACTTAACCCAACTTCATCTCGGATCTCATAGTGAGCGTCACTGAAGTTGGGCTAATCGGGCACGGAGAAGAGGTTATGCAAAAGGTCTAATATTGACCCACTTGTACCATGGCAACCGCGGGAGCTTTGGCGCAGTTTAAGATTGGGAAGTTATTTCTTTACGACCCCTTAGGTTAGAGAAGTAATCGATCCGTTTTTTCATTTCCCTTTCAAAGCCACGTTCGACGGGTTGATAGAATGCAACCCGTTCCATTTCAGATGGGAAGTAGTGCTGTCCTGAAAATCCTTTTTCTAAATCATGATCATACTGGTAGCCTTTGCCGTAGCCGAGATCCTTCATCAGTTGCGTCGGCGCATTGAGGATTGTGTTTGGAGGCGCTAATTGCGAGGTGTTTTCGCTCAGTTCTTTTGCGGCATTAAAGGCGGTGTAGAGGGCGTTGCTTTTAGGGGCAAGGCTTAAATAGATAACTGCTTGGGCAAGGGCGAGATCTCCTTCAGGAGCTCCAAGGCGTTCATATACTTGACACGCTTCTAAGGTGATGCCTAATGCTTGAGGGTCTGCAAGTCCGATGTCTTCACTTGCCATGCGGATGAGTCTGCGGCTTAAAAATTTTGGGTCTTCACCACCGGCTAACATTCTACATAACCAATATAGAGCAGCATCGGGATCGGAGCCGCGAACGGATTTATGCAAAGCGGAAATGAAGTTGTAGTGTTGTTCTTGCGCCTTATCGTAAATGGGGGAGCGCTTTTGTAGGAGCTTTTGAAGAGAGGGGAGGTCAAGCGTTTCTAGGTTAAATTGGGTCAAATTTTCGACCAGATTGATGAGATGGCGCCCATCTCCTTGTGCGAGCTTAATGAGATAGCGTCTGCCGTCGTCGCATAGGGGAAGCGGTCTTTGGGATTGTTCAAAGCGAAGGAGGATTTTTTCAAGGGCTGAATCCTCTAACGGGTGGAGTGTTAAAACGCGGAGTCTAGAAAGAAGCGCACTGTTGAGCGCAAAGGAGGGGTTTTCGGTCGTAGCTCCGACTAATATGATGGTTCCATCTTCCATAAAGGGCAGGAAAATGTCTTGCTGGGCTTTATTAAAGCGGTGGATTTCATCGATGAAGAGGATGAGTTGCTTTCGAAAGAGGGGATGCTCTTGTGTCTCTTTGAGGATCTTTTTAAGTTCTGCAGTGCCATGAAATACGGCGCTAAAGGGGAGAAATCTCGCATTAAAGCTTTGGGCATAAAGACGCGCGAGGGTCGTTTTTCCGCAGCCTGGAGGTCCAAACAGAAGGATAGATAGAGGTTTTCCCTTTCGAGTGATATGGGTAATTAACCCATCTTCAGCTAATAAGTGATCTTGTCCAACGATGTCATTGAACTCTTTGGGACGTAAGCGCTCAGATAGCGGAATAGTCATTTTTTCATCCAATGGGGTTTGCGAAATTCATGGATCACAAGGGGGATTGCACACATGACAAATAAGCTAATTCCTAAAAAGAGGATATAGAATAGCAAACTTCCCGTTTGGAGCTGACTTGGAGGAAGGAACGCCAAGGCTATCGCAAATAAAGAAACGAGGCTGCCAATGGAGCATACGAACCACATCCCGGCTTTTTTAAAGGGGACTTGATAGGGTCTATGGACATTAGGTTTGGAATATTTAAGTCGGATCGCTGTAATAAACATGAGAATGTACATGATCAGGTAACTCTGAGCGCTTAATGCGGTTAAAATCCAAAAGGCGCTGCTGACGGAGGGCATAAATAAAAAAACGCATGAGGTTACAGTTACGATAAGAGCTTGAAAAAGAAGGAGGTTGGTAGGGACGCCTTTTTTATTGAGTATTTGGAAAAAAGGAGGAAGGTTGCCATGGATCGATGTTTCATGGAGTCCTTTGACAGGGCCGATGATCCAGGCATTTACTTCTGCAATGGCTCCAATTGCTAAGAGGATTGCCATGATCGGTAGCAGCCACTCTAAGTGATAGAATTGCAGAAATACTTGGAAAGCTTCGATGACGCCGCTGACAAGGCTGATTTGGGTTTTTGGAATCACAAAGGAGATCGCAAGTGAGCCTAACATAAAAAGGGCAAAGGTAACGATGGCACTTAAAATGATCGCTTTGGGAAAGTCTTTTTGCGGGTTTTTGACATTTCCAGCATAGGCTGCGGAGACTTCTAGTCCTGCAAAAGCTAAAAATAGGCCAGATAAGAAGACTAGGTTATTGATGCTGCTAAAATCGGGGACAGTAGCTGCCCATGTCATGGGTGTGTGGATCGGATTGCCTGTTGTCACCCAGATTAGACCTAATGAAATAATGAATATACCCGGAATAAGTGTTCCAATGATCACTCCAATCGTACTAAACCATCCAGATGTTTTGATGCCAAGATAATTTAACCAAGTCATCCCCCAGTATCCAATTAACACAACAGAGATGATATAGAATTTATTAGCAGAGAGGGATGGGGCTATGACATAGGCTAGCGTTGCTGCGATAAAGGACATGATAACGGGATACCAGGCGACGTTATGCACCCACTGCATCCAGATGGCAAAAAAACCCCAACGATCGCCGAGTGCTTCTCGAACCCAGATATAGATCCCGCCTGATTTAGGCCAGCCGGTTGCAAGTTCTGCAGAGACCAAGGCGCAGGGGATCAAAAAGCAGATGGCAACGATGAAAAAGAAAAATAGGGCGCTTAGTCCCAATTCTGCAACGAGGGGGAGGTTGCGAAGGCTTGCCATAATGGAAATATTAAACATCGCTAGGATGAAAACGGTTAGGAAGCGTTTAGGGTTTTTTGAAACTTGGATCATCAGGAGTCTCCTTGGGTGGGGTGTGACGAACGCTCATTCCTCACATCTCAGGATGGTAGCAGGTAAATAAATAATTTTGCAAGCATGTTGTTGTATTTAAGTTGTTTGAAGTGGTCTTTAAAGTAATTAATTGTTTTTTTTATAAGAAATCATTATCCTAAGGAATAGAGAGTCTAGTTAAGGGGCTTTAAGGCTTCTATTTTAGAGTTTCTCTTTTAAATTTCTAATGCGTTTATAAATATATGGAGAATATATGAAACAACAAAACAAACCACAAAATCCAGCTCAGCCTCAACAACCACAAAATCCGGGTCAAAACCCACAACAACGTCCACAACAACCAGGTCAAAAAAAACCACAACAGCCTAACCAAGACAGAAAATGGTAAGCTGTTTTCCTCTGTAGAGCCTGTGTCGAATCGAGCAATCTAATTTTATAGATCGCTCGATTTTTTTTATCCCGGAGTTGTATCTAAATCGTCTGGATGTGTTTCCATCCAATTGATAATATCTTGAGATTCGTATAAAGGGTGTCCATCGATGAATAAACAGGGCACTTGCATTTTCCCTCCATAACATCTTAGTTCTTCTTTGGCTTGGAGGTCTGCACGGACGTTTTTCATAGGGACTGTTTTACGGACTTTCTTCAAATAATTCAAAACCTTTTGACAGTAGGGGCAGCTCGGTGTGTAGTAAAGTACTAATACATGGCGTTCCTGGGGGGATTTTACAAGTTCTATAGATGGGCGTTGATTTGTGAATCCAATGATTGGAGTCAGTAGAAGAAGGGATAATGCGTATTTTAGTAACATATAAACTGTCCAGTTGAGTTTTTTGATTTTGCATGTTGGGCTGTTTTTTAGCAATTTTTGTTGAAGCGAATAAATCAAAGCCATACAGTATCAGATGAACCCAATTGTATCCAACCCAGGTTGTAAAAAATGAGCAAGCGTTCTATATTTACTGGAGCAATTTTTGGCCTCTATTTAGGATGGTCACTACTGAGTAACCCTTATATCTGTGCAGGAGAACCCATGACGACATTTGCAGAGCCCTCTCAATCAATGACCTTCCAAGAAGGAAAAACATATCAGGCCGTGATCCATACTTCGAAAGGGGATATCACGTGCGAACTCAATTACCGCGCCTCTCCTTTATCTGTGACCAATTTTATTCAATTGGCTCAAGGAGGCTTCTACAATGGTCTTATTTTTCATCGAGTGGTTCCAAATTTTGTCGTCCAAGGGGGCGATCCAAAAGGGACGGGAACTGGAGGTCCAGGTTATACGGTCCCTGCAGAAATCGGGCTTCCTCATATTCAGGGGGCTTTGGCTTGGGCTCGGACACCCGATCAAATCAATCCTCAGAAAAGATCAAGCGGTTCTCAGTTCTATATTACTTTGGAAAAGATCTCTTATCTAGATGGGGAGTATTCTGTTTTTGGACAAACAGTTTCAGGAATGGACGTCGTTAAGAAAGTTCAACAAGGTGACAAGATTAATAGTATTGATATTATTATTAAGTAATCCAGAGTCGGCTTTTGTTGTTTTATTGTCTGTGTTTTTAAGATTTATCTATTTTTGAGTCGCATTTCAATCAGTTAAATAAAATATTTTTTTTTATTTTAACTGATTGAAAAACGGCCTCACAGTATGTTTAGAAAGCTTTATTCGACTTATTGAAATCATCCTAAATGACTTGAATTAAAAAAAGTGTTTTAAAATAAATTAAGGCTTTTGTATATTTAAGTTTATAGGAGATAGTGAGTAGTTAGTTGTTTTTGTAATGCAGCTAACTAAAAAGGGCCTTTAGTAGGTTCTTCATAAAAATCACATCCTATGTATCCAAACAAGGAGATTATTATGGCTAAAAAAAGAGCAACTTCAAAAAAAACAGCTCGTAAAACAAAAAGTAAATCTAAAGTTCGTAAAACTACTGCTAAAAGAGCACGTAAAACAACAGCTCGTCGTTCTACTAAAAGAGCGAAGGCTCGCAAGTAGTCCCTGGAGTAATTAATAGGTTGCTACGCTAGTGGCGTCTAATAATATAATAGAGTTGTCGAGCAAGTTCAGGGCTTGCTCGATTTTTTTTGTCTGGAGTTTTCTAGAATTTCCCCTCTTTAACCCACTCTTTAATCCGTTTTCTAGAGCTTGGAATTTCCATAGATTGTAAATCGGGAGGGAGGTGGTGGGTAGGCGCTCGCTTGCCAATGGCAACCATTGCTTCAATTGTGCACTTTTCTGGAATTTCCAATACGGCTCTAGCTCTTTCGTAATCAAAGCCTTCCATTCCATGAATCACATATCCGCGAGACGATCCCTCTAAGGCCATTGACATCCAAGCAGCTCCCGTATCGAAACTGTGTGTGTGGCAGGGTTTTCCATTCCTTTCAAAAAGGGTGTTCGAAAGAATTAAAACTAAGGCAGCTGCGTCCTTAACCCATCCTTTATTAAAGTCGATGAGCAGGTCAAAAAACAAGGACCAGCTGGGCGTTTCTCTCTTGGCATATAAAAAACGCCAAGGTTGGTTGTTATAGGAAGAAGGAGCAAAGCGTGCTGCTTCAAATAGAGAAAAGAGTTCTGCCTCCTCAATTTTTTCTCCTGTCATCGATCGGGGAGACCAGCGATTGAGGATGAGAGGGTGGATCGAGTATTCTGCTTTTCGATGACGGGTAATCTCTTTTTCGAAGGGGTGAGTCATATTATAACCACTTTAGATTGTTGCTGACGCTTGCATCTGATTTTTTCATTGAAATGTAGATCCTTTGGGCTGTGAGGATGCCAATAGTTAATCCTGCAATGATATCGCTTAAGTAATGAACGCCAAGGATTACCCGGGTGAATGCAAGCAAACAGCTGCTCCACAAAAAAGTAAAAGCGTGGCGAGGAAACATACAGGCTAAACATCCACAAATGGCGCCAATAGTTGCTGCGTGACCTGAGGGAAAGGAAAAATTGCTATTTTGATCTGCAAAAAAATGAAAGGTGGAGATGCTTTGGGAGAAGAGCATCTCGGGGCGCGATCTGCCAATAGCCCTTTTTAAGAATTCAACGATGAGATTTGTCATAGGGATGCTAATAGCTAGCAGGAGAATGCGATTATTAATAGTGGAAGATTTATGCCAAACAAAGCGTGTAAAAAAATAGAGAGTTGGCCAGATTAAATAATGAATAAACGGGGAAATTAGATCTGTTAGAAAAACAGAGAGTTGGTGTACAGAGGAAGATATATGCTCTAAGTGTTTAGCAAGGGGGATATCCAGGTAAAAATAACTGGTAATTATTAATGCTAAAGCAATTAGAAGGATTTTTTGGCGGTGATACCAAAAAGTGGTTTCCTGTTGGTTTTTTTTAAAAGGAATGATCATAATTTATTATTATCTCGACTTTGTAACTTTTTCTGAGTTCATCTCGCTTGAGATGAGTCTCTCAGGTGTAATTTAAGTTCACAGGATCGGCTTGAATATGCCTTCCTGTGAATTTAAATTACGCCTGAGGGGCTCTATCTGCGAGAGGGGCCAGAAAAAGTTGCAAAGTCGAGATTATCCTAGAAACTAGTAAATGTCTAATGGTTTTTTATGAAAATACTAATGATTGGCTGTGGAGCAATGGGAAGCACAATTGCCAGGCATTTGGCAAAGAGTTTTTTCCTTATTCTCTCAGATCGCAATGAGAAAAAAAATGTCTCTCTTGCTAAAGAAATAGGAGGGACAGCTCAAGAGGATATTGCAATTGGGGCAAGTGATGCTGGGATTGTTTTTTTAGCTATAAAACCGAAAGACTTGAATTCTGTTGCCGAAAAATTAGCTGGGGTGGATTTGCAGGGGAAGTTAGTGGTTAGCGTATTGGCAGGGACTCCAGTCGCTTTGTTAAGACGCCATTTTCCTCTTTGTTCCGTTTTAAGGATTATGCCAAATCTTGCCCTTTCCTGTGGACGCGGGGTCATAGGACTCGTTGATGATGAAGCGCTTACTCAAGAACTAAAACTGCGCTCGGAGTCTTTATTTAAGGGCATGGGTCTTACCGTTTGGCTGCCAGAGGATAAAATGAATGCCTTTACGGCTTTGACCTCTTCAGGAATTGGCTTTGTCTTCTTTTTCATCGAGGCGATGATGGAAGGAGGCATTCGGTTAGGCTTTTCTGAAAAAGAGGCTCGAGAATTCACCTTAAAGACAGTAGAGGGGGCAGTGGGATTGCTGCGATCCTCTGGTAAACACCCCTCAGAACTAAAAGGGAATGTCGCTTCTGCTGGTGGTATGACGATGGCGGGATTGAAAGAATTAGAGGATGCACAGGTGCGCTTAAAGGTAATTAATGCGTTGCTTGCGGCATGCTCTCGAGGCAAACAAATGGAGACTTATGCAAAAAATTAAGATTAAAGATGAACAAGTGCAGCAAAATGTGTTGTTTTTTCTTCAGGTTGCCGCTTTGAGTGCCCAAGTAAAACAAAAACGGGTGGAATCAAAAAAAGAGGCTGTCGTAAAGTATATGGCTTTTGTCAACCGATTTAATGGGGAAATGTTTTTTATCGATCTCCTCCCCGACCCAAAACTCTTTAAGGGTAAAGACTGGAAATCGATCGAAATCTTGTGTGGATTTGAACCCAGGAAACAAGCTGTGTTTTTTGAGGCTGTAGAAAAGATCAAAGGGGTGAGCAGTCGGATGTTTTCTTGTGAAGATTTGAGCCCTCTTGCCTATCGTGTTATGAGTGAAACAATGCAGGCACTCAATCAGATGGGGCATCAGTTGCGTCGATCAAAGGCAATTGAAAAGAGTTTAGCTGCATTTGCTAGACTGCATCTTAAAGATCATCTGCAAAATAGGGAAAAAGATATTATTACAGCGACTTGGCATCCTAGGACGCGCTGGGATGCAGAGGTCTTTTTAAATCAACATCCCTATCGATCATTTTTATTCCGTAAGGATGAGTATGCAGACATTTTAGAGAAAGCACTGCAGAAAAGTCTTAATAAGGTCATTACATGTTATACGTTAAGTTTTTCTTCCCCAGAGCATAAAATCTCTGATTTAACAATCGTAAAGGATGAGGGGGGATGGATGATTTATGATAATGATCCAAAGTTAGAGGGGAAGAGATATGCGTCCGTCGACGCTGTGTTAGCGCAGTTGAGGGAATTCTGCCAAAACCCTTTATTCGTGTAGCTGCCTTTAAAGCTCTTTCAAGTTCACAAGGGGGGGTATGGAATCGATGCGGTTTGAAGGCATAGGGTTTCGTAACGGCTTTAACAAAAAGCTTCTGATAGACAAAGTTCATCCAATTGGGAAAGCAGTTTGAGGTGTGAAAGTTCCAGCCTTTTGTGTGCAAATACCCATTAGAATGGAACTTTTTTCCTGTTTCGAATAGGATTCCAATGACAAAAAAAATCACAGGAATTAAATAGGGGCAAGCGATAAACGTAAAGATTATGCCAATAAAGGAAAGAGCTGCTGCAATGATTGCTAAGATCTGATAGGTCATTGTTTTTTTTAGTTGAATATCGAGGGTTTTAAGGAGCTCCTGAGACTCTTTCAGTCCTTGGAGCTTCTTTACGGGATCGGAGCTTGAAATCAAACGGATGAGCTTTGAAAGTTTATTTTTAATTTCTGTAGCCATCCAGGGCTGGACTCTACGGGCTAATTGGGCCATTTTTTTCTTGAAGATATGCTCTGTTAATTCTTCTTTTTTAAGCCAAATTTTATCGGGTTCGATGTCTTTGAAAATTGTTTTAATTTCTAAATCAATTTCTTTTAAATCCTTGGGAGAAAGCGAAAAATATGTTTTTTTGAGTATTTCAAGATCATTTAAAATTAAAATTTCTTTTCGAGGGTCGGAATCTAGAATGTTTGAGTGAACTGAAAAATTTAATGAATCATAGAGTTTTTTAGTTCGATTTAAGTTCAATGATTGTAAAAATACTTCTAAAGTAGCTATAGAAAATCCTAGGGCTCCTATTGCCGAGGTAAGCTGGGTTAGGGAGAGTGATTTGAGGATTTTATCAGAAAAAAGAGCGGCGAGGCTGTTTCGAGCGCAAATAAGAGTAGATGCTGTGGTATTGCCAATGGATAAATGTTGCGTGGCGAGGTTTAATGAAGCATCGATCTTTCCTTCGATGTCTTTTATTTTAGAAGCTATAAATAAACATTTAGCATCTAGGACAGCTTGTTTAAACAAGGAGAATAAATTATATACTGCAGATACAGGGCTAATGATCAGTTGACTGCAGTCAACTATGTTATTGTTGTTTAATTTGTTTATAACAGTCATTTTTTGTGTATCGTTTCTTGTGTTTTGTTTGTTGTGTTTTGTTTGTTGTGTTTTGTTTGTTGTGTTTTGTTTGTTGTGTTTTGTTTGTTGTGTTTTGTTTGTTGTGTTTTGTTTGTTGTGTTTTGTTTGTTGTTT
>CAMAVL010000065.1 GCA_945861735.1 Chlamydia trachomatis | reverse complement strand
TGACTCGCGCTCAAAAACTTGAACTAATCCTTCAAAAGGATCCAAATGCATAAATTCGCAATTCTCTTTTGTCTTCTTTTATCCTTCACAATGGTTCATGCTGAAATTATTTTAGAAAAAGTCTTGATTTGCGGAATCTGCAAAGACATTGAAAAAGCGACTCCTAACACCATTGCTTCCATTGAAAAATTAGGCGCCCAATTTCTCGATTATCAGGTCATTTTATATGAAAACAATTCCAAAGACGAAACAAAAAACCTCCTAAAAGCCTGGGCTAAGAAAAACCCTAGAGTCCTTTTTTTATCTGAAAATGTACGCAAAAAGCAACTCATCCAAGAACTTGGACTCAAGAGCATTCCTCGAACAGTGAAATTAGCACGTGCTAGAAATATCGTACTCGACCTCGCAATGAGCCGCTCTTACGAAGATTTTAAATATGTGATTTGGGCAGATTTAGATTTTACTGAGCCTTGGGATGTTGCGAACATTGTAGATACGATCTTACACCCAGAACAGGAGTGGGATGCCGTTCTTGCAAATGGAGCCTATGACCTCTTCGCGCTCCGGGATGATCAATTTCCAATTGGGTTTGAATTGGTCGGCGATTCTTACTGGTGGCGCTTAAGCGAAGTAACCGATCATTTAAGTCTTGATCCACAAGGCCCCTGGAAACCTGTTTACTCTGCCTTTGGCGGCTTAGGACTCTACAAAAGAGAGTCTTTAAAAGGCTGCCGTTACTATGGAACTGTCACACGTGATCTAGAAAAAATGATGCTGATTTGGCTAGAAAAGGCAAAAACTAAAGATAACGTTTGCTTTCTTAATGACTACCAAGAGCGACTAAAAACATTGACAATCATTAATTTAACCCAAAAAGAAATCGGAAATAGGGACGTATTAGACAATGAAATTGGAGTGAGACTCTATAACGCACACGGACTTGGTAAAATCGTCTGGTTGTCCTGTACCCGAAACAGCACCCTACCTTGGACATGTGAGCACATCCCTCTTCATGCCTCCATGGCTCTAAAGGGGCATGACAAAATTTTCATTAACCCTCGCCTGATTTCAAATCATCCCTTAAGAGAATAGGCCTCTCGAATCCTCTCGATGCGCTTGCGATTCACTCCTAAATCTCCATATCCTACCCGCGACGCGCTGCGGACATCAATCACATTTTGTTCAGTATTTACCAAAAACTCCACATCATCTGTAAATCTAAAAATCTTTGATATGAACTTCGCATGTAAATACGTAGGCGTAATCTCAACAATCTCGGTTCTTGGCATCGATTCAATAATCGAAGCGATCCGCTTTAGGTCATTTTGAGGATTGCCTATAATAGGAAATGGCGAGATAGCATGCCTTGCGTCTACAGCTTGACTGTAGACGCAATTGGGACTATCTGGACAGGGCGATAATTGGGTCATTAAAAATACTAATACTCCTAACATACCACTCTTTTTTCATCGATTGCTTTACGGAACTTTCTTCCTAAGAAAACAGCTACAATAAGCCACAATCCCAGAAGAGGAAATCCTAAACAGCCACTTAAGACTAAATAGTGGGATCGTCCCACTATTGCTCCAAAAGTTTTCTGCAATGGCGCTAACAACATATTAAATAAGGACCCCGCCTCTTTAGAGGATCTAGAACCAAATGTTTCGATCCAAGCTTGTGCCTTAAATCGCACATCGGGTGTCGTCGGGATGTACAACTGCTTTAATGCAGGACCATTTAGAGCGTAGTTGATTGCCTTTGATCCTACCATAAGTATAAAAAGAAAGGAAAGAGTATTAATCGTTAAAAAGCCAAAAAGGGCACATCCCACGATCACTGGCATTGCAGCTAACGCCACTCCAATACCTAGAAACCGGGTGATATTGCTAATACCTAATAATAAGCATGCTAAAGAAACGATGTTGACACTCGATCCATAGAGACTTAAATACCGACTTAGAGCAACTCCTGAATATTGATCTGCTGCTGCGACTTTGAAATTAAAATCGAAAATTGTTACCACAACTTCATAGATAAAGTTTGCGGCAAAAATGCCTAGAAGATAGCGATGCTTTAACATAAGTTTTAAGCCCTCTAAGAATCCAGGCTCCTGCTTTGATTCCTCTGCCTTTTCGTTTTTTCCATGAAATGACTTTAATAGCGCTTCTGGAGTCGCTCTTAAAAAATAACGCACAAGTGGAATAATGAGCAAAATGAGCAATCCTAAAATAACCATTGAAAGAGTATCTGTTGTCAACCCTAAGCGATGAGGCAACCCTCCGATTCCATAAGGACAAACAATCCCTCCCATTTGGCCAATTGCTACAACCATTGGGAATCCCCGCTTGGCTTGAACAGGTCCCGTCGAATCCGCAGCAAATGCCCAGAATAGCGCGACAACTAGGGAACCAAAACTCTCCACAAAAAGATACCAGAGATACCCGAAAGCTCTTGTTGCAATAAAGGGTATTAACGGACGCGCATTAATTTCTTCTGCAGGAGCCTGGGCAAAGACCATAATTGCACTGAAACACAAAACGGTGATCCCATAAAATGCAGGCAGAATAATTAACATTCTTTCCCGAGAAGTGCGCTCTAAGAGCCTTGTGTAAAACATCACAAGGGGCAATAAAGCTAAAACGGAGACTGTTTTGGCATAGGGCAAATGCAGACGATCGACAAGCTGAATGAAAATTGCATCCTTTAAAGGTCTCAATGTCCAATAGACACCGATAATTAGGGCAAAGATAAGCCCCATTCGGAGAAATTTCTTAAACTCTTCTCTTTCAAAATTACCAAAATTAAAACGGCAAATCCATTGAAACCCTGCTAATAAGCGCTCTCCTATACCCATATTATCTCCTGTTAAACTTTAGGAATGACCCTTAGTTCACACTAGCATTTCAGGCAAGAAGACGTATATAATATTTTTTAAAATAAGGAAATTAAGGGGAGAACTGATAGCGCTCCCCACTCACCATAATTGATCATATAACTATCCTTTACCGGCTTAAACGAGCGATAAAACCCATTTAAACCAGCTCAGAACACTCTATTCTTTTATGATAAGACGTATTTATAGAATAGTTACTTGAGTCGCTTCAGGACCTTTACGGCCAGCGCCTTCTACATATTCAACCTTTTGTCCTTCACGTAAGGACTGAGGATCGCCTTCAACATTGTTAGAATGAACAAAAAGATCTTTTCCACCGTTATCAGGTGTAATAAAACCAAAGCCTTTTTGTGCATTGAAAAATTTAAGTGTTCCTTTTGATTTTGCCACGATTCCTTCCTCTTTTTTGTTTATGGTAACCCCTCTTAAAATTTTAAGAAGAATTACGTTTGTTACATCTTTTACCCGATCTCTTGGAAAACCTATTCCAGAAGGGGGTAAAAGATGTGATTATACATAACCTGTTATTTTTTTACTTGAGCTTTCTGAGTTTTTTACTGATTTTTTTTTATTTTTTTTAAAACAGCCCTATGATTGCTCGTTAAGGAGCCATAAAGAAAGGTGGATTATAAAAAAAACTTTACATTTTTATTTGACTATGAGAATACACGGATATATACTCGTTACAGCTGAATCTGAGATTTTTTGACAAGGAGGCTGCTCAAAATTTTTTGTCTGGAACGAGCGACCATTGCCGGTCGAGTAAGGCTCGCGCGAAGACTAAAATTTTGATGCAAAGCCGACGCTGTCAGAATTCTCAGATTCAGCTGTAACGAGTATATACAAACGGGTGCTATATGAGAAAATTTCTAGGAATTACAATCGCGATTCTCGGGATTGCTCTGATTCTGCTATCTAGCTATATCAAGAATCGTATCGAAGAAGGAACAGGTCAAGTCTCTGATGCTCAAAAAAAGGTTTCTCAAGGAAATAGCCTTTTTTCAATCGCTCCAGGGACAAAGAGCCTAGGCCAGAGTTTTACGGGAGCTGCACAGAAAAAAATCGATGCAGCGAAAGAAGAAATTGCCGAATACACACAATATGCAAGCTGGATTCAAACAAGCGGGATCATTCTTATTGTCATCGGAGCTGGAATTCTCCTGATTCACAAAAAACATTAGCTCTCTTAAGAACCACTTCGCTTGCAAGGCCCTCATGTATCAACATGCCCACAACCTGGGAACTTTGCCGTCCATAAAGAAATTGCCGTTCCGTATGCCCCGTTTTGGAATAGGCTTCGAGTAGGCCGGGAGCAATATTCAATTCTAAAAGACGCTCCCAGAGAAACTCCTTGCGAGTCCCTGGGGCGTATTTTTGAATGCCGCCTGTCAAATCTATGCAAGAAGGCAGAGGATCTAGTAGTGTCTCATCGGACGGATGGACAAAAAGAACCATGGAAAATCGCTCTCGATTAGGATCTTGTGCGACGACACGATGGCGCGCACTTACAAATAGGCCATTTGTTAAATTTTCTAACATGTCCCCCACATTGACAACAAATGCATCCTCTGGCACGACGACATTAAGCCACTGACCCTCTATTTCGACCTGTAACCCTTTTTCCGTCGCATAAGGCAAAATGGCGAGTAGATCGATATCTGTATGTGCAGCTCCCCAAAGGAGCGGCCCTTTTAAATCCACTAATTGCTCTTTGGACATCGCCGGGTAATAGAGAGCTCTGAGCAACGTATTGCCCTGCTGGGTTGTTGCATGCAACAAATCAAGTGGCAACGCTGTTTGTCCATAAAAATTAATTGTTTCGACAATTGCCTCTTGAAGGGGGACAATGTACTGAATCAGTTCTTCATATAGCGCATTCATCGACTCCTTGAACCCTCCCTCCTCTGGCCAGATATTCTTCGGAAATCCCCCCTCTTTTCCAATATGATAAAACTCTTTAAAATCTTTAATCTCACACCCCTTTGCAATTTCTCCAGGAACAAAACCTCTTTGCCCTTTTGAAGTTATGGAACAGCAAAGATCCTTGACGATCCGATCTTTTTTAAAAAAAAATGCAGCTTCATCATACGCATTGTGAATTGTAAGCCAATTCACTCCCGTGTTACGCACTGCAAAAAAACCCACCTGACTCATTGCATCGTAGAGTGTCTTTAAAAATTGTTCTTTTTTTTCTTTTTTATAAAAATCATTCATATCCACAACTGGGATGCGAATGTCGAGCTCTTCAGAGCCCCTGACAAGAAGAGGGCTTAAAATAAGAATAATTAGTAGCAATGAATGTCGCATGCAATCCTCCAAAAAAAAGTGATTTCTATAAATTAAACCCAGGTTAAATGATTTTTACATGCATTTTCAAGGTTTTTTTTGCTTCTATGGAATCTTCTGAGGGATGAATTTTATATCCAAACAACTAAAATCGTGCTATATGTGGGAGTATGGCTAAAAAATACGACGAAAGCACTATTCTCTCCCTCGACGCCCTTGCCCATATTCGGCTGCGCTCAGGAATGTACATTGGTCGTTTGGGAGATGGATCTAACCCAGATGATGGAATCTATGTGATGCTCAAAGAAGTCATCGACAATGCTGTGGATGAATTCATCATGGGAAATGGAACGGAAATCACCATTGAGCTCGATCCAAAAACATCGACCATTTCAGTAAGAGACTTAGGAAGGGGTATCCCCTTAGGTAAAGTGATTGATTGTGTGAGCCGGATCAACACAGGCGCTAAGTATAATGATGATGTCTTCCAGTTCTCTGTTGGATTAAATGGGGTGGGAACTAAGGCTGTTAATGCCCTATCGAGCTATTTTCTAGTAAAAAGCATTCGAGATGGAGAATTTGTCGAAGCGCATTTTTCCAAAGGTCTTCTTAAAGATAAAAAGAAAGGAAAGACCAAAGAGCCTAATGGGACCTGGATTGAATTTACCCCAGACACTGAAATCTTCAAAAAGTTTTCATTCCACAAGGAATTAATTGTTAAGCGCCTATGGAATTATGCTTACCTGAATACAGGTCTTATGCTCCTCTTTAATAATGAAAAGATCCACTCCGAAAATGGCCTTTTAGATCTCATTAATGAAGAGGTTAAAGACGATCGTCTCTATGAACCCCTCCACTATAAAGGGGAACGTCTTGAATTTGCCTTCCTCCACTCCTCTAGCTATGGAGAAACTCACTTCTCCTTTGTGAATGGTCAATACACTCAGGATGGGGGGACACACCTCTCCGCTTTTCGAGAAGGGATTCTTAAAGGGGTCAACGAATACACAAAAAAGAACTTTCAGGGGGTCGATGTCCGCGATGGGATCGTCGGAACGATTCTGATCAAATTGAAAGATCCCATATTTGAATCTCAAACAAAAAATAAATTGTCGAATAGCGATATTCGCGCTTGGATTGTACAAGAGGTTAAGGATGCCGTTCAAAACCTTCTGTATAAAAATGAAGAAACGGGAAAGAAAATCCTGGAAAGGATCCTATTTAATGAAAAATTAAGAAAAGAGCTTGCCTCTGTAAAGAAGGAAGCTAAAGATAAACAAAAAAAAATCTCCTTCAAGATTCCCAAGCTGCGCGATTCAAAATATCATCTCGGCGATGGATCAAAAGATGGGGCCCATTCTGTCATTTTCCTAACAGAGGGAGAATCTGCGTCTGCGTCGATTGTCATGACGCGAAACCCCTTCACACAAGCTGTATTTTCCTTACGTGGAAAACCCATGAATGTCCATGGGATGAAGATGGAGCAGCTCTATAAAAATGAAGAGATGTATAACCTCATGTCTGCTCTAAACATTGAAGATGACTTGGCTAATCTTCGCTACAGTAAAGTGATTCTAGCAACCGATGCAGACGTCGATGGGATGCATATTCGGAACCTCTTGATCACCTTCTTTTTAACCTATTTTGAAGGACTCGTCCTCAATGGACACCTCCATATTTTGGAAACCCCTTTATTTAAGGTGCGCAATAAAGAAAAGACCCTTTACTGCTACTCAGAAGAAGAGAAACAAGACGCCATGAAGGCTCTTAAAAAGGGCATTGAAATCACCCGCTTTAAGGGACTTGGAGAAATTTCCCCAGATGAATTTGAACAGTTCATTGCAAAAGACATCCGCTTACTGCCCGTTGTTATCCAAAATCTCTCTGACATTAAACCCACTTTAGAATTCTATATGGGTAAAAATACTCCTGCTAGAAAAGCGTTCATTATGAAAAATTTGGTGAGCACCGATGGATGATCTCAAGAGCCAAATGAAGGATCACTTCATTAAGTATGCATCCTATGTCATTCTCGATCGAGCCATCCCCAATATCGTCGATGGATTAAAACCCGTCCAAAGACGTATTCTTGAGATTTTATATAGACAAAACGATGATAAGCTCCACAAAGTGGCAAATATTGTGGGTCAAACGATGCAGCTCCATCCCCACGGAGATGCCCCCATCTACGAAGCACTTGTTACCCTCGCTAATAAAGGCTACTTATTAGATAGACAAGGAAATTTCGGAAACATCTATACCGGGGACCCCTCTGCTGCTGCCCGCTACATTGAAACACGCCTCTCTCCCCTTGCCCGTGAAACGCTTTTTAATCCCGACATCACAGATAAGATCCCATCCTATGATGGAAGAAATGTCGAGCCTGTCACCCTTCCTGCCAAAATCCCCCTTCTTTTAATGCAAGGCGCAGATGGAATTGCAGTTGGAATGGCAACTCACATCCTCCCCCATAATTTTACGGAACTTCTCGAAGCGGAAATTGCATGTCTAGAAGGGAGAAACTTCAAAATTTTCCCCGATTTCCCAACAGGTGGAATCATGGACAAAAGCCTGTACGACAAAGGAATGGGCAAGGTCAAGCTTCGGGCGAAAATTGAAATCAAAGACCCCAAAACACTCGTTATTCGCGAAATTTGTTATGGAACAACCACTGAGAGCCTCATCCGCTCTATTGATGAAGCTGCCAAAAGAGGCAAAATCAAAATTGAGTCGATCAATGATTATACTACAAAAGTTGTCGAAATTGAAATTAAATTGCCCCGAGGACAGTATGCAGAAGATCTCCTTGATGCACTTTATGGGTTTACCGAGTGTGAGGTCTCTTTAAATTCCCAGGTCATTCTCATTAAAGATAATGCTCCTTGGGAAACAGATATCCATGAAATTTTAGCCTATAATGCCGCTAAGTTGGTTATATTTCTTAAAGCAGAACTCGAAATTGATCGGGATCGCCTACTGGAAAAAATCTTTTATAAAACACTCGAAAGAATTTTCATTGAAAACAGGCTTTACAAAAAAATCGAAAGCTTAAAAACACTCGATGCCATTTATCAAATTCTTGAAGAATCCTTTAAACCCTATCGAAAAAAACTCCTACGAGCCCCCTCTCGTGAGGATCTCGAAAAACTCCTCCAAATCCCCATCCGACGCATCTCTCAATTTGATATCGATAAGAACAAAGAAGAGGTCTCTATCCTAGAAGAATCTCATAAGGTTGTAGAAAAACATCTCAAAAACGTCAAAAAATACGCGATCGACTACCTTAAAGGACTCATCCTTAAATTTGGGCCCAATTACCCTAGAAAAACGCGCATTAAAGCGATCGAAGAGATCGATCGCAGAGCAATTGAAACGAAAGATGTTAAGGTCGGATTTGATCCTAAGGAAGGCTTTGTTGGGACAAAGATCGCAGGTCCCATCCACTTTATTTGCACAAACTTTGATAAGTTGCTCGTCATCTGTAAAGACGGCACCTATAAAGTCATGAATATCCCCGAAAAACAGTATGTAGAAAACATCTTGTGGACAGGTATTGCAGATAAAAAAACAATCTTGAGCGCCGTCTATAAAAACAAAAAAACGCAACAGGTCTTTGCAAAACGTTTCATTGTGGATAAATTCATTCTCGAGAAAGTTTACCCCTATTTAGAAGAAGGAATGGAATTACAGCACCTCTGTACAAACCCCGATGCTGTGATCGAGCTTCAATTCGCTCCCCAAGTCAAACAAAAAGTCAAACAGATGACCTTTGCGCTCAAAGATATCCCCGTAAAGGCGGCGCACAATCGGGGGCTTAGAATCTCCGCGCAAAAAGTTAAAAAGGTCGTTCTCTTATCTGGAAAAAAATAAAGATTATCCTAGAAACGGCAGTTGAGATGGCAAAGTGATGCAAAATTTTGAACTAGAATCGCTTAGCCCAACTTCAACGGACATCCTCCAGTCCTGGAATTTCATAACTCGTTATTAACAAGTCCGTTGCTTTTACTTTTGGCTTTCTTGACAAATCATAACCCGTTGATTATCAACGTTCCATTTCTCGAAACGCGTTTGTAGTGGATGAATTTTTGTTAAATAATTAATTTAAGTTGAAAAAAACGAAGACATAAAGTACTCTTCGAGCATGTTTATAAAAAAAGCCATAAAAAAAGATCCTAAGAGCGGCAAGTCCTATTTTGCCTATCATCTCGTCGAGTCT
>CAMAVL010000064.1 GCA_945861735.1 Chlamydia trachomatis | reverse complement strand
AACTTGGATTTGGACCTGCGCGAAAGCTCCCGCGGATCATCGATCTTAAGTCGCCCCATATTAACAATATGGGGCGACTTAAGATCGACGATCCCCGGGGCTTTGGCGCGGTCCAAATTCCAAGTTGCTGACCGAGTTGGGTATAATTCCGTAATGGAGTGGAGAATGAAGAAGTCGATTATAGGCCTAGCATTTCTGGTTTTAGTGGGGTTATCTGTTCACTTAAAGTATCTCTATTCCCATATTGAATTTACAGCAGAAGATTTTCAGCATGCAGCTCTTTTGCAAAAGAGAGAGGCGATTGCCTCTGTTGAGAGTTGTCCATCGATTAACCAGCCTTTTTTCTAATGCGGACGTGGTCGAGAAATGACGGCCTTTGAAAGCTTAGATCATCAATATGTCATTAAGTTTTTTAATCCGAGGGAAACGGTAGAGAAGAAGTGGTTTTCTAGATTCAAAAAAATTGCTCCATTATGCTCCTTAAAATGGATTTTTAATGCCTATTTTAAGAAAACAGAGCGCATTAACAGCCTCATGGATTTCTACCAGACTGGGTTTAATGAGCTAAAGGAGGAGGCTGCATTGGTATATGTGCACCTTAGCGCATCCACTGTTCTCGATAAGAAGCTTCATGTGGTCGATAAAAGCGGAACAGAGAGAGAGATCGATCTCAAGTCTTCTCCGTTCGTATTACAAAGAAAAGGGGATCTCGTATTAGGTGAGCTCAATCGGCTACTCAAAGAGGGTAAGACGGAAGTTCTTAAAAAACGATTTGTGCAGTTATACGATCTGTTTTCCTCTCGCGCTCAAAAGGGTTTTAGCGATCCGTTTCAAATGTTAGAAAAAAATTATGTGTTTATCGAGGCCCGCGCGGTTCAGATCGACTTGGGAAGGATGGAGCGGGATCTTGGCCTAAATGCTGAAGAGGAAGTCCAGAAAATCTTTTCTAGGTTGGAGACGCGCTATCCTTAATTTAAAGAAATGATACAAGACGTACGGAGGGAGAGAGCTTTATGAAAAAATGGTTTTTGGGATTTTTAGGATTGATCGTTGGTGCTCTTTTTTTTCACTTGACTTATCTGTATTTAGATAGCGATTTTACAATGCGCGATTTTCAACATGCATCTCTTTTGACGCAAAGGGAGTGCAAAGGGATCTCTCAGAAGGAGGTCTTCCAAGCAATCAGTCAGCCTTTCTTCTACTGCGGAAGAGGCCAGCAGATGACGGCTTTTGAGTCACAAGATCATCAATACGTCATTAAATTTTTCAATCCGCGGAAATTTGTAGAAAAGAAGTGGTTTTCTGATGTGCGAAGATTGCGTCGCCTCTGTTCTTTAAAATGGATTTCTACGGCTTATTTTAAGAAGGCTCAACGCATTAATGATCTAATGGATCGCTATCAAATGGGATTTGATGAACTTAAAAGTGAGACAGCTCTTGTCTATGTTCATCTCAATCCTGCAACAACTTTGAATCATAAGATTCATTTAACGGATCGAAGTGGGAAAGAGCACGTTGTCTCCCTAGAGTCGATCCCTTTTGTGATACAGAGAAAAGGGGTGCTTGCCCTTTCTTGCATCAATCAACTAATTCAAGAGGGAAAGATGGATGAGGTAAGGGAGCGGATCTCTCAACTTCAAGCATTATTTTCTTCTCGGATTCAAAAGGGATTTACCGATCGGCTGCAAACGTTGCATAACAATTATGTTTTTATAGAGACCCGCGCTGTTCAGATCGACTTGGGAACACTTAGAAAGGATCCTTCGCTTGACCCGGAGAAAGAAATGCAGCGGATCTTGGCGGGAATGGTAGATCGCAACCCACAGCTCACTTCTCTGTTATCTAATAAGTAGATAGGGGATCGACGTCGATGAAGAGGCGAAATTAGACTTCTTGCATAACCTCTTCTCCGTGCCCCTGCCCGTGCCTGGATAAATTCTTTATACAAAAGGACGCGAATTATTGATTCGTATAGTATCCATGTTGGTTAAAATGGCTCAGAAAAAATACTAATCGGGCAAGGGCACGCACACGGGCACGGAGAAGAGGTTATGCAAGAAGTCTATTGGATCACATGGGCGCAGCGGGTGCACATTTGGGGTGTGTGGTAGCCGCGCCTATTGAGGAAGAGGATGGTCTGCTCTCCAATTGCAACCCGTTTTTTTATTAGGGTGTTAATGGGGGATCGTGAGGTTTGAGATTTTTCGATCAGCTCACTTAAAAGAACGCCTTTCGGAGCTTTTAATAAGACATCGATGACTTGGGCTTGCAGCGGATGGAAGTTTCTTAAATCCTCGCAGAGGGTGACGAGCGCATTCAGAGAGAGGGTGGATTTAACAAAAAGCTGCTCTTTATGTTGGACCTTACCCCGAATGCTCGGTGGCAAGATGGATTTGAGTACTTTACGCAGGGAGCAAGCGTAATATTTAGCCATCCACTCAGCTAGTTGAAAGAGGTCAGGAGCAATATTCTTAAGACTTTTCCTGTCATCGAAGAGCGGTCGTTATTCGATAAAATTGTCACTCGATTTTTTACATAATTGTTTCTGACCATTTTGCGTGGTATCGTAAAATAGTCTTGACCATTTTACGACAGTGCGTAAAATGGTCAGAAAGGGCAGGGGCATTTATGCGGGCATTAAAAAGGATTTATGAAGCTGTTTTCGAAGAGCATCTAGCAGAGGATAGGCAGATGCTTTTTTTGGTAGGACCGCGTCAGGTGGGAAAAACGACAACGAGTTTAGAGGTCTCAGAGCCGTATAAACATCATTTTTATTTGAACTGGGACATTCAGAGCGATCGCGCACAAATTATCGAAGGTCCAGATGCGGTAGCGGCAAACATGCAGCTGGATTTATTAAGAAAAACTCTTCCAGTCATCGTTTTTGATGAATTGCATAAGTACGGGAAGTGGAAAACCTTCCTAAAGGGATTTTTCGATAAATATTCGAAGAGGGTTCATATCATTGTGACAGGTAGTGCGCGCCTAGATGTGTATAAGGCAGGTGGCGATAGCTTAATGGGTCGTTATTTTTCCTATCGACTTCATCCCCTTTCTGTCGCAGAAATCCTCGATCCTACATTAAAAAAGACAGAAATCTCTGATCCGAAAAAAATCAGTGATGAAAAATTTTCCAATCTTCTCACATTTGGCGGATTTCCAGAACCCTTTCTTAAAAAAACCTCCCAATTTTACACCCGATGGAAAAGAACGCGCACACAACAACTTTTTGAAGAAGATTTACGTGATTTAACAAAAATTCAAGAATTATCTCAGATTCAGATTTTAGCTGAAGTATTAAAACAACAAGTTGGTAAATTAACGAGTTATACGGAGCTTTCTAAAAAAGTTAACGTTTCTATTGATACGATTCGACGCTGGCTGGAGATTTTAAAGTCATTTTACTATTGCTATACCGTGCCTCCCTGGTCAAAAAATGTCGTTCGTTCTTTACTTAAGGAACCCAAAGTTTATTTATGGGATTGGTCTTGTGCAACAGATGTTGGAGCGCGTGCAGAAAATTTCATCGCTTCCCATTTACTAAAAGCGGTGCATTTTTGGACAGATAGAGGGATGGGTGAGTATGAACTGTATTATTTACGCGACAAAGAAAAGAGAGAAGTCGATTTCCTTATTGTAAAAAACAGCAAACCCTGGTGTTTAGTAGAAGTTAAAAACTCCAGCAATGGAGGTCTTTCGAAATCGCTATTTTATTTTCAAGAAATGCTAGAAGTTGAATATGCAGTGCAAGTTGCTTTAGATATGGAATATGTAAACCGCAGTTGCTTCGAATCTTCCAGACCGCTCATCGTGCCGGCAAAAACTTTTTTATCTCAGCTGGTATAGTGGTTTAAGTTTAGGATGATAAAATCGGCCGCTAGATTTTTGCATGGAACACAGCGCGTTCGAACTCAAAGACTTAGTAAAGTCATTGAGTTCGAACGCGCAAGTTCCGTGTAAAAAGATGGGGATGGATTTTACCATCCTAACTTGACAAAGTCACATTAGACAAAATTTTTTTTTGGCGTGAAAGCCTCGAGGATCGCCGATCATAAGTCGCCCTATATTGTTAATATTTTGCGACTTATGATCGACGATCCGCGGGAGCTTTCGCGCAGGTCCAAATCCAAGTTCATGACCGAGTTGGGTATAACATGTTGCATGTCAAGCTAGATTTTTATCAAACCGTTTTTTCAATTTAAATTTGTTTTAGACTGCACGTTTTGGTACTGTAGAAAAGATTAACTTCAGGGGTTGCTATGTCTTTATGTGTTCAAGAAGGGGAAGTGGATGTTCGATATCTTGAGATTTATTGGGAAAACCACCTTGTAGATAGGCTTTGCAAGCCTCTGTTTTTTGGGCGTTTAAAGACACTCTCTTCTTGCCAAAGTATGCAAGAGTGCCAAGAAGCGATCCAAAAGATCGAAACCCAATTGGTGAAAAGTGAGGTCTTGCGCATGTTGGCGAGAAAATCTTATTTTTCAGATGAGATCCGACAAAAACTCCATCTTAAGGGGTTTTCAGAAAGAGCCATTGCATATGCTCTAGAAGTGGCTCTAAAGGGGGGATTTAGCGATGACTCTCAAAAAACACAGCGTTTAATTGAACGGGAGCAGCGTAAAGGGTATGGGGCGCAATCGATTATTTTTAAATTAAAGCAAAAAAAAATCCCGGCAGAGGATCTACAACTCTTGAAAGGAAACATGGTCTTGGAAGAAAAAAAATCCCTACAAGAATTGCTTCAAAAGAAATATTCTCGAGTGGATTGGAAAGATCCAGTATCTAAACGGAGAGCTCTAGCGCAGTTGCAGAGAAGAGGATTTTCTTTTGAGTCGATACGTGAGGCGATCTCGATTGGAAATAATCTCGATTCTGAGTATACAGAGAACAATTGAGCTAACCTCGACTTTGTCGAGCTAACCGATGATAAAAATATGCGTATTGGTGTATTGGGAATAAATCATAAATCGTCGGGACTTGCATTTCGAGAAGTGCTTGCAAGAACATGTCAAAAAAAACTCTCTTTAGAGAGTGATATCGCCAAAAACCTTTCATGTGTTGTTCTCTCTACGTGCAATCGAACAGAAATCTATTTTAGTGCAGAGAATCTCGCGCAAGCGCATAGCGAATTATTGGGTGTACTGCGCAGTGAAATTCAAGAGTCTTTTGAACACAAGCTCTACACCTATTTTGGCTGCGATTGTTTTGTGCATTTGGCATTAGTCACAGCGGGATTAGATAGCGTCATCATTGCGGAGACGGAGATTCAGCGTCAGGTTAAGGTGTGTTATGAAAATACAAGTCACTACTATCGCTTGCCAAGCGCTATCCATTACTTGTTTCAAAAAAGCTTGAAAATAGGTAAGCAGGTGCGTTCTTCATTTTTGATTTCTCATGGACAACCCACGCTTCCTGGAATGATTTTGCAAGTGAGCCAAATTCTCTTTAAGCAACTAGAATATAAAAAGATTTTATTTATTGGTAATTCAGAAATTAATCGGAAGGTGATCTCCTTTTTTAAAATGAAGGGATTAAATCGAATTTCTTTATGCACGCGATCGAAAGAGTCTCTGGGTAAAGAAGCCTGGAAAGCACGAGGAATAGAGCTCGTTAATTGGTCTGAGCTCTCTTCTTGGAAGGAATATGATTTAATCATTTGTGGAACCTATTCATCGAATTACCTTATAGAAGCATCGGAAGAGCCTCTTAGCGACACAAAACTCATTTTAGACTTGAGTGTTCCGCGTAGCGTAGACCCTTTGGTCGCGCGTCATCCGATGATTACATTACTCAATATTGAAGAGTTAGGGCAGTTTATTGATAATGCCCAAGAGCGTGATCTTGGGGAAATCCATCGAGCGCAAGAGCTTCTCTGGCAAGAGGCTGAAAAACATTTCGATTTATTTGAACAGAAAGAAAAGAGAGCCTTGAGATGCATCTAATTTATATTTTTTTCTGTCTTTTGGCATCCTGCATGCATGCAGAAGAATCCACTTCAGATGTGTTCATCCTGCCGGCGGGAGCGGTGCATCAAGGGGATTTTTTTGCTCTTCAAGAAAGCGTAGAAATATCTGGAGAAATTTACGGGGATGCTTACATCATGGGAGGTCAGGTCATCGTCGATGGAACGATCCACGGAGACCTGCTCGTTGCCGCAGGTAGTATTGATGTGTCGGGTAAAGTGACGGGAAACATTCGCTCTTTGGGTGGTCAGATTTTAATCAGTGGGCATGTGGGAAATAATGCGACTGCATTAGCTGGAAATGTGCAATTTCTTCCTTCGGCATCCATTGGAGGTAATGTGGTTGCAACAGCTGGGAACGTATATCTGTCTGCTGATGTCAGAGGCGAAGCAACGGTAGTTGCTTCGTCTTTGAGGGTCTCTTCGCTGATTCATGAGAGCTTGAAAGCTTATGTGGGAGCTTTAAGGCTTACCTCAAAGGCGTTCATTAGGGGAGATTTGAATTACAGCAGTAACACCACTGCTTTAATTGAGCCAGGAGCCCATATTCAGGGTGTTGTGACCTATCGCCCTTCTTTTGTGCAGGAGATTGTCCAAAGAACGTGGCTTCATAAACTGTTGGTTGGATCTAAAGTCATTACAGTGCTCATGAACTTTGCCTATACCTTGGTGGTCGGGATCATTCTAATTAAATTATTCCCAAGAAATTTGGGTGCTGCATTAGAGGCGTTAAGATTAAACCCATGGAAGTCATTTACCTTTGGATTAGTTTTATTGATCCTCTTACCGCTAATCTCTTTAGTGCTTCTAATGACCATTTTAGGAGTGCCGTTTGCTCTGACACTTATAGCAGCAAATATCATCGGCTTTTACACAGCGAAGATCTATTCGATTTTTTTTGCATCTAACTGGTGTTTTACTCGATTTAAATTCAAAGTAAACCGCATATCCACTCTTTTCATGGGACTTGTCGCTTATTTTTTTCTGACAGCAATCCCCTATGCGGGGATCGTGATTGGTTTTGCGGCAATGCTCTTTGGATTAGGTGCTGGGGTTTTAGGGTATAAATCTAAAAGTCGGCGTGGCCTGGGAACCTAGGAAAGGGGATCACATCGCGGATGTTTTCCATCCCTGTTGCAAAGAGGACGAGTCTTTCAAAGCCGGCGCCAAATCCTGCATGGGGTACAGACCCATACGTACGCAGCTGGTTATACCACCAATAGTCTGCAGGGTTTAAACCAAACTCGGCAATTTTACTCTCTAAAACGCTTAAGCGCTCCTCTCTTTGGGAGCCTCCAATGATTTCCCCGATTTTTGGAACCAAGACGTCCATCGCAGCCACTGTTTTGCCATCGTCATTACCACGCATATAGAAAGATTTAATTTTAGCTGGGTAATCTGTGAGGATGACGGGTTTTTTGCAATGTTCTTCCGCGAGATACCGCTCATGTTCCGATTGGAGGTCATTGCCCCAAGCGACTGGAAATTGAAATGGTTTTCCTGACTTTTGTAAGATGTCAACAGCTTCTGTATAAGAGAGGTGTGCGAAAGGGGTGTCGGCTACGAGTTTTAGTCTTTCGATGAGTCCTTTTTCAACGAATGCATCGAAAAATTCCATATCTTCTGCACAGTTATTTAAGACATGTCGAATCACATATTTTAAATAGTCTTCCGCGCAACGCATATTACTTTTAAGATCTGCAAAGGCCATCTCGGGTTCAATCATCCAAAATTCTGCGAGGTGGCGTGATGTATTTGAGTTCTCAGCGCGAAAAGTCGGTCCAAAAGTGTAAATATCGGAGAGGGCGCACGCATAGGCTTCCCCGTTGAGTTGTCCTGAAACGGTGAGATAGGCGGGTTTACTAAAAAAATCTTTTGTGAAGTCAACAGAGCCATCACTGTGACGAGGGGGGTTATTGAGGTCGAGTGTCGTCACTAGAAATTGCTCGCCAGCACCTTCACAGTCGGATGCTGTGATGATGGGTGTGTGGACGTAGAGAAATCCCTTTTCTTGAAAAAAGCGGTGCGTTGCAAAGGCTAACGCATTGCGCACGCGAGTGACGGCTCCTTGTGTATTTGTGCGCGGGCGTAGATGGGCGATGGTGCGTAAAAACTCAAAGGAGTGGCGTTTTTTTTGTAAGGGATACTCTTCAGGACAGGTTCCAAATACGTGGATGGAGCTCGCTTTGATTTCCCATTTTTGTTTTTGTCCGACACTTTCCACAAGAAGTCCCGTCACGCTTAAAGAAGCGCCAGTTGAAAGCTGTTTTAAGTAGTTGGCATATTCAGGTAGAGCGCTGTCAGCAATAATCTGGAGATTGGAAAAGGTCGATCCGTCATTGATCTCGATAAAGGCAAATGTTTTTTGTTCGCGGATTGTGCGCACCCAGCCACAGACGGTGAGCGTTTGGCCAATATTAGATGCTTGAATGTTTTTGAGTTTAATGTGTTCCATAAGCCTATAGCGTTGCAAATTTTCGTAACAGTGCGATCTCTTTGACCCATAAAGGAGGGCCATCGGGAGTTTCGAGATATTTAGGGATCTCGCGGATTAAAGGATGGGTCATCATCACTTTAAAGCATTCGATGCCGATTTCGCCCTCACCGAGTGCTGCATGGCGATCGCGTCTAGAGCCAAAAGGCTTTAAAGAGTCATTGACGTGAAACGCATAGAGGTGTTTAAGCCCTACGATCTCATCGAATTCTTTGAGGGTGTGATCCCAACCTTTGTGTGTGCGGATGTCATAACCTGCCGCAAAAATATGACATGTATCAATGCAGACTCCAATGGGTATTTTTTTATGCACTCGATCGATGATGTAGTTTAAGTGCTCAAAACGCCATCCTACAGCGGATCCTTGACCAGCGGTTGTTTCTAAAAGAATGCGCGTAGAGCCTTTGTCAACTAGGTTTTCAAGGGATAGCAAACTCTGAACGATCTGATCTAGGCAGGCTTCTTCGGAGGCGTCGAGAGCAGCTCCTGGATGGAAATTTAAAAAAGAAATATCGAGGAGATGGCATCTGCTAAGCTCTTCTTTAAAAGCGTGTAAGCTTTTATGGAGGCCATCGGCATTGGGGGATCCGAGATTGATGAGGTAACTGTCGTGACTCATAATTTTTTGGAGCTGAGTTTCCTGAATAGTTGCATGCCAGAGAGTTACCTCTTCTTCAGAAATGGGTTTTCCGGTCCACCGTTTTTGATTACTCGTAAAGAGCTGGCAGGTCGTTGCTCCAATTTTGTGCGCTTCCAAAAGGGCGTTATGCACCCCACCAGATGCTGAGGTATGCGCGCCAATGAGCAAAGAGTCGCTAGAGTGTTTTTTCATGTGTGCAATTCTATACTGTGGGGATATACTGCAGTCGGCCTGAAACTTGGATTTGGACCTGCGCGAAAGCTCCCGCGGATCGTCGATCATAAGTCGCAAAATATTAACAATAT
>CAMAVL010000063.1 GCA_945861735.1 Chlamydia trachomatis | reverse complement strand
GAGTAATTATCGAAATCCATGAGGAGTGGGTGACCGGGAAAAAATATTTAGACATGAGTCCGCTATTGGGGCGTGGCTCGGACAACGAATAAATTAGGAGGACAAAAGGAGGGTTTGATTGAATTTACAGAAAAAGAGTTGCTTTATCAAACAACAGCCTTACTTTATTGGTTCTTTTTATCGTGAGATGTTCGATAAAAGAAAACAATTAGATTCTTCAAGTTGTTTGGGTATAGATGAACTGGAGCTTACGACATTCCTAGAATCTTGTTTTAAATGAAAAAACAAAACTACGGACGTGATGACTGAAGCGCTCTATGTAGCTAAATGGTAGAGAGCTTTATATTTTTTCTCTAGGTAGTTGACGAAGGGTTCTTCGCTGAGAGGCTTTCCTGAGATCTTCATACAGAGCTCAGAGGAGGTATATTGACGTCCATATTGGTGGATGTTTTTGCAGAGCCACTCACGGATAAAGGCAAGTTCTCCGCGGGCTACGCGTTCTTTCCAATTGGGGTATTCTTTTTCGAAAACGAGGAAGAATTGGGAGGCGAAGAGGTTGCCGAGCGTATAGGTTGGGAAATACCCTAAGAGCCCAAAAGACCAATGGACATCTTGAAGGCAGCCCTCTCCATCAAAAAGAGGGGAAATCCCTAGATAGGTGCGCATTTTTTCATTCCACGCTTCGGGGACGTCTTTGACTTTTAAAGATCCCTCGATCAGCTCTTTTTCGATTTCAAAGCGCACAATGATATGTAAATTATAGGTGACCTCATCTGCCTCAATGCGGATGAGGCTGGGCTTGACTACATTAACGGCTCGGTAAAAAGGCTCTAGGTGCACACCTTGAAATTGTTCTGGAAATTCTTTTTGGAGTAGAGGGAAAAAATGCTGCCAGAAGGGGTGGCTTTGTCCTATAAGCGTTTCCCACCATCTAGATTGGCTCTCGTGAATACCTAATGAGATAGCCTCGGCAAGGGGACTTCCATAGAATTCTGGCTTTAGGCCTCTATTATATAGGCCATGGCCTCCTTCGTGGAGTACAGCGAAGATGCTAGAGAGGGGGTCTTCAGGCTGAATGCGGGTTGTCATCCGGGTGTCATTGGGGTGGAGCTCCGTGCAAAAAGGATGGGAAGAGAGGTCTAGCCGTGAGGTGTCTTCATGAAATCCCATGGCGCGCAAGAGTTTATGGGCAAAATCGATCTGTTTGTATTTAGGGCAATGAACGCGCAAAAAATCGTCGGGGATGGGGGTTGCTGCTGTAATGTTTTTAAGCAATTGAGTGAGATGAATTTTGAGTTTAGCAAAGAGGGGGGTGAGATAGGATGTCCGCATATCGGGTTCATAAAGATCTAAAAGGGCATCGTAAGGGTGCTCTTCAAAGCCTAAAATATCGGCTTTTTTGCGGCTTAGGGTAATGATTTTTTCTAGGTGGGGCGCAAATTCTTTGAAATCATTATGTTCTTTAGCGCTTTGCCAGGCGTGGGTCGCTGTCGAAATGGTTTTGGCGAGCCCTTTGACGAATGCGTTGGGTTGTTTAATAGCTAAATTATAATCGCGTCTCCATCCTTTTAAGGCACCAATCTGTTCAAGAGATAGATGGTCGTCTTTGATTTCACCTGTTTTAATATCAATGAGAGTGTCTAATGCTTTTGTAAATTGAGAGCTAGTCCGACTTTTATGGACAAGGCTAGAGATCATTTCGATTTGTAGGGCGCGTTGGGGGACGGCGCCTTTTGGCATGTAGGTTTCTTGATCCCACTCGAGAAGCTGTTGAGTTGAGTGGAGAAGTTGGGTGTTTGTCGCCAGCTTGTGTAGCTTTAGGTAAGCATCTTTTTCCATAAAAGGAACCCCTTGGGTATTTCTTACTCTATAACTTTTCTTCTCAATTTTTGGTAGAGGTATTCGCATCCATTGACAAAACGTTGAAACAGGGGAGAGCAAAATGCCCAGCTCAAAAAGAGGAGCGCAATTGAGCCGCTGCCAACGATGACATCGGAGAGCCAGTGTGCGCCTATGATGAGGCGGGGGACGCACAGGAAGGCGCCATAGAGGCAGGCGATGAGGCCCATGCGCCATCCTGCTAAATAAGAGAGCCCGGCAGCAAAAAGAATAGCAGTTGTCGCATGATCTCCTGGAAAACTATTGGAAGAGCCCGTTTTGATATGCAGCCAGGGAACTGAGTGAGAGATGTGGATGCTTGAATCCATTACCCTTGTCGGGCTAAGACGGGGAATTTTCCAGTGTTGGCGAAATAGCATATCATTGATGAAGATAATGACACACGCTATGCAAAGGACGCAAAAGATCAGTTCAAATACTCTACGGAGTCGGAGGGACGAAGCTGCTTGACGCACATAGGCAATAAAAAATCCAAGAATACAGAGATCTTCAAACCAATCAGCATATTTATGGTTAGCAATGGCCCAAAAGATTTGGGGGCCGAGATGGCCTTCGAGGGATCCATTGATCAATTTAAAAAAAGCGACATCGAGAATATCCCAGTAGTGCTTCGTAAAGGGGATCGTTAAGCTGCCAATTAGAAAAATCGCTAATAGATTGCAGAGAAGAAGGCCTTTGAGGTTCCAATTCTTAAGTGTCGTATGATTCATTTTAAAAGTTCCTTAAAAAGAGCTGTTTTTTTTGAGTTTCCAGCCAAACAGGAGCCCGCAAAGTATAAACGGAAGGCTCACAGCTGTGGTTGGCGGAATAGTATTATTTTCCCCGAGAATCAGAGAGGCATCAATGAGTGCAAAAAATAAGACAAATCCAAAGAGTGCAAATGCATAGATGAAAAAAACAGGTTGTGTGCGCGAGTGGCGGATGCAAAAGGGGATCGCTGCAATGACAACGAGGAAAGAAAAGAAGGGCATAATGCATTTAAATAAAAATTGGGTCATCGCCTGGGGGTATTCGTAGGAGGTCGCTTTGTCTTTTTGGACAAGCATCCGAAATAAGGTGCTAGCTTTTCGATTTTCAAGGGGGGTGTATCCTTTTCCTGTTAGATTGGGTTGTTCTTTAAAGGGGGCAAAGCGATGTTTTTCAAAAGACTGTGTTTTTTCTAGATGCCCTTGAGCGTTGCGTTGAATGTGATCGACATAGCTCGCTACAGGATTGCTTAAGTCTGTTGATAAATATTTCATTCTCCAAATCTCATCAGAGGAACAGATCCAAAACGCATCAAAGTAGACTTGTATGTCTTTATCGAGAGTTTGGTAAATGATTTTAGAGTGGTCTTTGAGATAGATGACATGGACCCGCTCTGTTCTTTTTTCAGATTCGCGGTGTTTGAAATACTGTTCTTTAAAGAGATCGAGGGAGTTGAGGCTAGAGGGAAGCCAAAACTCAAAACAAACGAGATTAAATAGAGTGCATAATCCTGCAAGGAGAAAAAAAGGGCGGATGATTTTCTTTAAGGAAATGCCAGAAGCTTGAAGAGCGATGAGTTCTCCGTGGGCATTTGAGGAGAGGAGAACTTTGATCGTGGAAATAAGTAGGGCAAGAGGGATGAGGAGGTTTGCACGTTTAATAAATTGAAAACAATAGTAGGTGAGAAGATGGGAGATTTGGATCCGTTTATCGGCCATGAAGTCTTGCATATGCGTAGAGTAATCGATCAGTGCATAGAGAAAATAAAAGCATCCTAAAAAGAGAAAGAAGACTTTTAGTGTTTCGCGCAATAGATATTTTTCCCAGATTTTAGTTAAAATCATTCAATCCCCCGAGCAATTGATTTAAGAGGTCTTAAGCAGAGTAATAGGATCACGGGATGGGGTAAGATGTAGAGCCAAATGGATAGGTTTGGAGAATGGCGGAGTGATTTTGCTGTAATGAAGCAGATCATATAGAGAGAGCTTAGGGCAATCGCCCAAATCAGCCCCTTTTTAGAGGGGTTCCGTCCGATGTGGATCCCAAAAGCGATTCCAATGAGAGTAAAGGTAAAAACGGCGCAAGCAAGAGAGAGGCGGTAGGTGATTTCAAGAGTGGCAGTTATTCCAAGAAGAGAGGTGGTATCTTTTTTCTTTTTGAGAACTTCTTTTGCTAAAATCATCCGCAGCGTTTGGTTTGCATAGCTGCTGCCAAAGTCAGCGCTTTGAGTCAATTGACTCAAGTTGGTGGCTTCTGTATCCATTGTTGTCTGGTTTTCAATGACTAAATGGTCAAATCCAGCTCCCTTTTTAGGATCGATACTTGAAATAAAGGTCACTTGTTTTCCTTTTAACAATTCTTTTTTCAAGGAAAGTTCCTTAGCAAGCATCAGCGTTAATCGCTCATTGGAGGTGTTCTTGGCTGCAAGTAGAATATCTTCTGCAAACTTATCGGGTTGAAGGCGTTTGATATCGACATAGGCAGATTTTAATTTAACCAAGCCCTCTTTTTGAAAGAGGAGAAGAGGGTTATTAGCTACCGTATTGTAAATCAATTCTTTACTCAAGGTCCTGCAGCGAGGGGATATTTCACAAGAAATTGTTAAATTGAATAGACTTAAGAGCAGACTTGCAAAGATAATAGGCTGGATAATGGGTTTTAAGGAAAGGCCACTTGTGCGAAACGCTGTGAGTTCATTTGTGAGGCTTAAGCGTTGGAAAAGAAGGAGTGCCGCAATTAGGGAAGAGACTGGGATGGCGATCGGTAGAATGTGAGGGATTTGAAAGAGGGTAAATAAAACAACCTGAAGTTTGGGAGATCCTGAAGAGGCAAAGCGGGCGATATCTTGAAAACGGAGGACGAGCAGGATGGAAATGAAGCTGCTAATGCAGAGGAAGAACGCTTGGAAATAACGACTGAGTAGATAGCGCCAGATAATTGGCATAAATTTCCCTATTAAGAATTATGAAGATATTAACAAAATAGAAGTATGAGAACAAGAGATCTTCTTTTAAAAAATTTAGAAGCCTTCCTCAAAGAAAATTTGAGTCCAGAACAGCCTATTCTATTGGGGTATTCAGGTGGCCCTGACTCCAAGGCGCTCCTTTATTTGCTCTTAGAGTGCCGGCGCTCGATTCCTTTTGAATTGCATTTAGCCCATATTGATCACGGATGGCGCATCGAGAGTCAGAACGAGAGGGATTTCTTAAGCTGTGAGGCTAGGCGACTCGGATTGCCTTTTCATAGCTGTTCTTTAGAAAAAGAAACGCTGCCATTAACGAATAAAGAAGCGCATGGCAGAGAGTCTCGGTTGCGGTTTTTTCAGAAAATCTATCAGGAAATCAATGCTCAGAGCCTACTGCTAGCACACCAAGCGGAGGATTATGCGGAAACGGTCTTAAAAAGAATCTTTGAGGGAGCCCATCTTAAGTGGTTGGGAACCATGTCTCCAAAGGATTTTTTAAACGGCATGGTCCTGTGGAGGCCCCTTCTCTCTGTGCGTAAGGCGAAGCTATTCCAATGGCTTAAAATGCAGGGCATTGAGGATTTTTTTGTAGATTCTACTAATTTGGATACTCAGTTTTTAAGGGGGAAGCTAAGAAGGGAGATCCTTCCTTTCCTATCTGCTAAATTTGGCAAAGATATTACCTCGAATTTGTGTAAAATGGGATCTTCAGCCTCCGAGCTCAACGCCTATTTTTCTAGAAAGCTTCAATCCCATTTTTTCTCTATCCGAGAATCCCCTTTTGGGGTGCACTGGGATCTATCCCCATACTTGCCAATGGAAAAGATTGAGCTCGAATATTTATTGAGAGATTTTTTTAGGCAAAGGGGTGTTGTCATTTCGTTTCAGGCATTTGAGACAATGCTCGTATTCTTGCAGGAAAAAACGCCTAACAAGCAGGTCGATGCATCTATACAAGAGGCTAAAGTTCCACTTTATCTCGATCGGGGGCAGCTCTTTCTTTTGCTTGAGATGAGAAAATTGGATTGGGAGCTGATTTCAGAACGGGTCGAGGAGAGGGTCAAGGCGACTGATTGGAGAGGTCTTTTCCGTGGAGAAATGTCCGTGTGTTTGCCTGAAGGGGAATATGTATTGGCCTCGGCTATTTCTGGTTTAAGTTTAAGAAAAACCTGGAATCAGGCTCAGGTTCCTGCTTTTTTGCGCGATTTAATCCCTTTTATCTGTCAGAACAATACCATTGTTCATGATTTTTTAACTGGAAATTCATTTTTAGATAATAACATAAAACCATTGAGAGTTATTAGCATTAAAGCTGTAATTAAAAACAAATAAACAGACAAATTATTCAAAATGTGGTAGATTGAAGAAATGATCCGGAAATGGTCGCTTTAGCTGTGTCCTCACAGTTTTCGCCTCCGGCTCTATAAGATGCAGGGGTAAGGACAGTATGTCCTTTACATTAAAAGGCCTCTGATGATTTAATTGTCCACTATAAATATAGATAAAAAATTATGAGCAATGACAATTTAAAGCAAGAACCTAAGAAGGGATTCCCTGGTGGTTTTTTCATTTTCCTCCTAGCCGGAATCTTAATCATTCTAACTGTTCAAAACCTAAATAGCGAAAAGGTAGCAAAAGTTTCCTTCAGCCATCAGGTAGAGCATTTAGTCAATCTCGATCTGATTCAGAAAGAGGATAACCGCAAAATTGCCCTTAATGACAATCTTGTCTCTTTTTCGGGTAAATTTAAGGACAGACAGTCGGATGAAGCTAAAGCGCACTACCGCTACTTAGAGCTGCTGAATCGCAATCACGAGCTCGTCGGCCAAAAAACAGAAATTAATCAAGATCTAACTGCATTAAAATTGAGCGTGACCGATTCTGCGGATTTCTTTTTGCATTTAAGCGGTCTTCCCATTCCTAAAGGGGGGTACCGCGTTGTCGATCCTCTCTATAATAGCGCAGATAAAGACAATGCGATTGTCATCAAAAAACTCTCAGATAAAGAGATGACAAGTCTTGCAGACCTTGAAAAAGCATTTGGATCTCTTTCTCAAAACCCAAATGACCGTGCAGCTTATGGAAAAAACTTATTGATGCTCATTGAAGGATTTCGATCCCACGCGATGGGAATTGGCAATGAGGCCATGAAGCAGGATTTAAAATCTTTAGAACAGAGGGTCTCTTCCACAGATGAAAAGAATGCCCAAGAACAGCTAGCCGTCTATAACCAAGCCCTTTCCCAGCTCTCAGGGATGGTTGCTGAAATGGATAAAGAACAACAAAATGTTCGCCTTCTGCAATTGCGATCTGTGCGCAATTATAAAGCGCAGTTAGAACAGTACAACTATGTCAGTGAAGAGCTTGAAAAAAATGAGGCTCAATTAGATAAAGCGCGCCAATCGGTTGCGAACGTGACCTGGTTTTTCAATAATCAAGAACTCTCGACCAGAGCCTTAGAAAAACAAGATCCCGATGTTTATAGTCACTGGTATGCTCAAGCGAAGCAAGAGTGGGAAGCGTTTGCGACTAATAAAAGCGCTATTTTTAAAGCGCCCGATCAACCGCGCAATCTCGTCTTAGAAAAAACATTTAAAAGCCAGGAGCCAGCACCGAACTATTTTGGTCTGTTATTGACAATTCTCCCAGTTCTTTTAGTCGTCATGTTGCTCTACTTTGTCTTTTCTCGTCAGATGAAGGGCGCGGGTGGCAATGCGATGAGCTTTGGAAAATCTCCAGCTAAGCTTCTCTCAAAAGAGAAAAATAAAATCACTTTTAAAGATGTAGCCGGATGTGAAGAGGCTAAGGAAGAGCTGCAAGAGATTGTTGATTTTCTAAAAGATCCTTCTAAGTTTACAGCTCTTGGCGCACGTATTCCTAAAGGCGTTTTATGTGTGGGAGCGCCTGGAACTGGGAAGACGCTCATTGCAAAAGCTGTGGCGGGAGAGGCGGATCGCCCTTTCTTCTCGATTTCTGGATCTGACTTTGTGGAAATGTTTGTAGGCGTTGGAGCCTCCCGTGTCCGAGATATGTTTGAGCAGGCAAAGAAAAATGCCCCTTGTATCATTTTTATGGATGAGATCGATGCCGTCGGTCGCCATCGAGGCGCTGGAATCGGTGGGGGACATGATGAGCGGGAACAGACCCTCAATCAATTGCTTGTTGAAATGGATGGTTTTGATACAAATGAAGGGGTCATCCTCATTGCAGCAACTAACCGTCCCGATGTTTTAGATAAAGCGCTCTTGCGTCCAGGTCGGTTTGATCGTCGTGTTGTCATTGATCTACCAGACGTTAAAGGCCGCTTAGAAATTTTAAAAGTGCATGCGCGTAAAATTAAACTCGATCCTTCTGTTGAGCTCATGGATATCGCTCGAAATACACCGGGTTCGTCCGGTGCAGATCTTGCGAATATTTTAAATGAAGCTGCTTTGCTTGCCGCTCGAAAAGGGCGCAGCGCAGTCACTGGAACAGATGCTTCTGAGGCGTGTGATAAAGTGCGTTATGGGAAAGAAAGACGCAGTTTAGAGATCGATCAAAATGAGAAAAAAACAACAGCGTTCCATGAATCAGGTCATGCTGTCGTAGCTCTTTGTGTTAAATACGCAGATCCAGTGGATAAAGTGACGATTATTCCTAGAGGGATGTCCCTTGGTGCGACCCACTTTATGCCTCGAAAAAATCGCTTGAGTTATTGGAAAAAAGAGCTCTTAGATCAACTCGCTGTTCTCATGGGTGGACGGGTAGCTGAAGAGATCTTTGTTGGCGACATCTCCAGTGGCGCTCAAATGGACATCACACAAGCAACTCGCCTGGTACGCAGTATGGTTTGTGAGTGGGGGATGACAGATAAGCTCGGCGCTGTAGCTTATGACGAGCGCTCGGAGAGTGGTCAGTATCTTGGAATGGCGGCATCGCATGAAAAGAGCTATTCGGAATCTACTGCAAAAATAATTGATGAAGAAGTGCGTCAGATTTTAGATGAAGCCCATAAAAAAGCATATGAAATCGTCCAAGAGAATAAGGACAAGGTCCAGCTCATGACAGATATGCTCATCGACTTTGAAACGTTGAACCGAGATGATGTTCTTGAGATCATGAGTGGCAAGTGGGATAAGGAGAAGAAGAAAGACCGTTTAAAACAAGCTCAAGATTTACAGAAAAAAACACCTCCACCGCCACCTAAAAAAGTAACCAACCTTACGGTTACGGATGATCCCGCTCCCCAACAGATCTAAATATTTTTTAAGCCGCCGAGAGGTCTTTCTCGGCGGTTTTTGAGTAAAAAACGCTAACCCAACTTCAACGGACATCCTCCAGTCCTGGAATTTCATAACTCGTTATTAACAAGTCAGTTGCTTTTGCTTTTGGCTTTCTTGACAAATCATAACCCGTTGATTATCAACGTTCCATTTCTCGAAACGCATTTGTAGTGGATGAATTTTTGTTAAATAATTAATTTAAGTTGAAAAAAACGAAGACATAAAGTACTCTTCGAGCATGTTTATAAAAAAAGCCATAAAAAAAGATCCTAAGAGCGGCAAGTCCTATTTTGCCTATCATCTCGTCGAGTCT
>CAMAVL010000062.1 GCA_945861735.1 Chlamydia trachomatis | reverse complement strand
ACTTAAGATCGATGATCCCCGGGGCTTTGGCGCGGTCCAAATTCCAAGTTGCTGACCGAGTTGGGTATAGCGCATATTTGAGCGGATCGAAAGGTGTCGTCTGGCTGTGCGTCGCCATATCAAATTACGTGTTGTCCTCGAAGAATTGTTTAGAAATAATTTCACGTAAATTTAATTTTAGATTTTGTTTGAAAACAAATATTTATTAATTTTTTTGTTGTTTTTATTCCGGTGTTTTTTTTAATGTTTTTGGATTAATTTAAACGCAGGAGGAATTATGACAACTATTAGTAATACAAATGGTACAAGCAATTGGCCGATTCAGGGACAAAATCCACTTTATCGCGCACAAGAAGCTTCTAGTCTATCCGTACGTTCCTACTACCTACCTTCCTACACTGACGAGTACGCTCGAGATCGGGGTTGTGCTACTTATTGTTATACAAAGGTCTATAATGGACTGAGTGCAATTGGTCGAGTTGCCTATGATGCTCTTCTTAAAACGATCCGAGTGATTCGCACGATTGTCTCCTTTTGTTTTGGTTGGGCCCTCGGTGGTTTATTTAACCGTATTAATGATGCGATCAATCCAATTAACCCGATTAATGGCAAACGACATTTGATACTGATTCCTAAAAGCGTAGAAAAGTTTTTAGGGGATTGGCTCATATATCCTATGGAAACATGTTATATGACAGAGACAAGTGAGCTTATGAGAGCGCCAAATAATCAATCGAGCGTTCAAAATGAGCGGATTGAAACGCGCGTGGATAACGTAATGAAACGTATTTTACAAGCACCTGAGAACCTACCTTTATTAAATCCTCAAGGTGAAATTGCTTTTGATTATCGAGTCAAGACGGTAGCCTCTTCCCATTTAAATGCATTTGCCGTTCCAGGAGGTGGAATGGTGGTGTTCTCTCAGCTCGTTAAAGAGATTGAAGGATCGATCCTCTCTAAAGAATTTCAAAGCACACAAGTGCAATTGGCAGATGGTTCGAGTGTTTGTGTGGATTTAAGCAAAATAAATGTCGATGACGTTTTAGGCGCTCTTTTAGGACATGAGATGACCCATGCGGCTTCCCGTCATTCTATAGTGACTATGTTCGCAACCCTAATTTGTTCGATTGTCATTTCAAATCTTCGCTTATTGTTTGATCGCTTTGAGCTTTTAGCAGATGTTCTAGATGAGATTGAAGATCAGATCAATAATTTATTTACGCTATTTCAATCGCGAATACATGAATATGAAGCGGATTCAACGGGGGCTTATTTAGCTCAAAAAGCGGGTTTTAATCCTTTAGGTGCGATCTATTTGCAAGAGTTATTTACTAAAAAGAGTGGTAATTATATCTCTCGCTCTATTCATAAAAATCTCGAATTTCTCTTTACGCATCCATATGGGGAAAATCGCAAACGGGCGCTCCTTGCAGCAATTGGCGAGTTTGATCAGAATCCGTTAGCAGGCTGTGTTACTGCTGCTTTACCATCATCCACTGTACAAAACCGCTATCGCTTGGAGACTTCAAGCCCAGCTGTTCAGTACGGAGCACATCTAAGAACACAACTAGGTGGCTAGTTCTTCTTTCAAGGTCAACCCACCTCGATCTATTAAAGATACGAGGTGGGTTTTTTTTTGCCCAAAATTATAATCTACTAAAGAAAATACAGCTGTGCTATACCCAAATAACTTGAAGAATCGGGAGTTTGATAAGGAGGCTCCTTAAGAATTTTTGTCTGGAGCGAATGACCATTGCCGCTCAAGCAAGGCATGAGCGAAGACGAAAATTTTGGGGTAACTTGACAAAGTCACATTAGCCAAAAACTTTTTTTGGCTAATGTGACTTTGTCAAGGTAAAGCCGATGCAATCAAACACCGATTCTTCAGGTTATTGGTTATAAAACCTGTAAACGATGTGTATCAATAATGCCGAGGTAACAGATGTCCTTTAATCCCCAAGAAGCAAAATTAGAAGCCTTTTATTATTTTCCAACGGTCATCTATTCGATCAAAAAAACGGAGTTTTTAAGCGCAGCGCTACCGGTTGCTCAAGAATTTATCGATAAACGCAAACAAGATCAGGAATTAAATGAACTCTATCCGGCTTATATGACGGATAATCTTCATGCAGATCCGAGAATAGCTCCTTTGGCGCAATTTATCGCTCAAACCGGATGGAATATCCTCAATGAGCAGGGCTACAATATGCAGCCGCTCAGCACGTTTTTTACCGAGTTTTGGTGTCAAGAACACTACAGGCATTCAGCGATGGAACAACATGTGCATGGTTATGGCGCTCAACTGGTGGGCTTTTACTTTTTGGAATGTCCAGAGGATTGTTCACGCGTTGTTTTTCACGATCCAAAATCGGGTAAGGTGATGATTAATTTGCGTGAAACGGATCCAACGAAAGTCACCCATGCGAGTAATCAGATTAACTTTAAGCCAGAGCCTGGGCAACTGATGTTGACAAACTCTTGGTTAGCGCATTCATTCACCCGTCACGCCTCGATAACTCCTATGAAGTTTATCCATTTTAATATTGCGGTTCAAGTAACTGCACCCGTAGTTCCTGCCCCTTGCCAAGTGGCAGCTGAGGTTGTATGAACCTAGAAACGGCAGGTGAAGACGGAAAATTGACGCAATCTTTTGAACCAGAAGCTCTTCCAATAGGGGGGGGCTTCACCGATAGGGAATGTGCACCCCCTATCGAAAGAGATTCTGGCCCAAAGCCTTGTATCAATTTGCCATCTCCAACTGCCGTTTCTAGGTTGAACAAGTACCTGATACGCTTTAATAAAACCAGAGGGCAACAGGGGAGGGGGACGTTAGATCATGTCTGGCGCGTATTTGAAAATGAAAAAGAATATATCTTAAAGCACGTCAAAATTAACGTCTCATCACACAGCGAAAAATCGGAAGTGGATTGGAATATTGCGTGTTTTGGTGTAATGGAAATCGATCGAGCCACTTCGACAGCGACGATTAATCCTCAATAAGGCAATTTACCAGCCCAGCCGAGCTTCGTTCTCAGCGTCGAAAAGAAATCTCGGCGTGGCAATGTGACGAGTTTGAAGTTTTTAGGGGATCTTGTAATTTTAAACATGGAGCCCGTTTCGAGACTGTGGCGTGTCACTCCATCGGCTCTCACCTCTACTGGGCCATATTCACTTAAATACTGGATCTGAATCTCTTGATTGGCCGTGAGCACGATCGGTCGATTTGAGATGGTGTGAGGGGAGATCGGTGTAAGGACGAGCGCTTCGAGATCAGGGCTGATGATCGGACCGCCAGCTGCAAGTGAATAGGCAGTCGAACCATTCGGTGTTGCGATGATGAGACCGTCGGCTTCAAAGGTGTTGAGATAGAGGCCATCGATGTAGATCGCAATTTCGACAAGGGATGGGTTTTGCGCTCTATGGACGACGATGTCATTGACGGCAAAGCAATGATCTCCTTGCGCAGTTTGTCCTTGGATGATCACGCGGCTATGAATTTTGTAGGAGCCATTAAGTAAATCTTGAAGGCTAGGGTAGAGATCTGAGATGGGAATATCTGCCATGAATCCTAAGTGGCCGAGGTTGATTCCTAAAATGGCTGCGTTTAGATGTTCGTATTTATGCACGAGGCGCAAAATCGTTCCGTCGCCTCCCATTGAAATCATAAATTGGATCTGTTGTGGGTCAACCTCAGATAGGGGCTTGGCTCCAATGTCTGCGGCTTCCTCATCTTCTGCAACGACTGTAACCCCATGACTTGTCAAAAATTCCTGAATGCCAAGAGCTAGCGCTTTTGATTGAGGCTTGGTTGTATTTGGAAAGATGGCAATGATCATCGTATTTCTGTGGTAAGAGGTTTTAAAAGGGGAAATTCTTGGAAAATATTTAGGGCAATGGACTCAGGTGTAAGTCCGAGTTCATTGAGGATCTCCTTGTGACTTCCGTATTCCAAGAAGGTGTCGGGAATGCCGAAGTTCAGCACTTGGATGTGATTGAATTTATTCTTCAAAATGAAAGTATTGAAAATCATTCCCAATCCCCCATTGAGCGCGTGCTCTTCAATCGTCACGATGTATTTATGGGAGAGAAGGATTTGATAGAAGAGATCGCTGTCGAGAGGTTTAACAAATACCGGGTCGATGATGGTAGCATCGATCCCATGAGTCAATAAAATAGCGCGTGTGGCGATGGCTATTTGGCTCATGTGTCCTAAGGCAATGATGGCAATCTCTTTTCCTGAATGGAGGACTTCAGCAGTCCCAAGTTCCCTTTTTTCTATTGGGGCATCTTTTTCATCTGTTGCCATGTTGGGATAGCGGATCGCTGTCGGTCGATTCCAGCTGAATGCGCTACTTAAGAGCTCTTTTAAAACATGCCCATCGCGCGGCTGGCAGATAACCATGTTCGGCATCGCGTTTAAGAAGGAGATGTCATAAATTCCATGATGTGTCGAGCCATCGGGACCAGAGATTCCCGCGCGATCAACTGCAAAGACAACGGGGAGCTCTTGGAGGCAAACATCTTGGAAGAGGTTATCAAAGGCTCTTTGGAAAAAAGTGGCGTAAATTGAACAGACGACTTTTTTATTTTTTCCATATGCGATACCACCAGAAAATGTAACGGCATGCCCTTCAGCAATTCCGACGTCGATACATTTTTCAGGAAATTTGGCCATTAATTCATCTAAGCAGGAACCCGCTGGCATGGCAGGGGTGATCGCAATTAAATCGGGATCATTCTCCGCCATCTTCAGAAGGTGGCGTCCAAAGATTTGAGGGTAGGTGGATTTAGAGGCAGTCGAGGGGAGAAAAAGACCGGTGATTTTATCAAAGGGTTTGCACCCATGATAGAGGGTGGGATTTTGGATGGCTGTCTCCATCCCTTTCCCTTTTTCAGTCATGACATGAAGGAGGACGGGCTGGGAGCAATCTTTAAGTGCTTCTAAAATGGAGATGAGTTTGCCTAAATCATGTCCGTCAACCGGGCCAACATAGGCTAAATTGAATTGCTCAAAAAAAGGAGCTGAACTCACGAGGTTTTTAATCGATTCTTTGAGTTTATGGCCATGTTTTATAAGTGACTGGCCGTAACCTGGAACTTTCGAGAGGAGTCCTTCGATATCTTGATAAAGTTTGTTGCATGTGGGGTTATTGACAAGGCGGCTTAAGATGTGGGTCATTGCGCCGACATTTTGGGAGATCGACATCTTATTGTCATTGAGGATGACGATGAATCGCTTTAAGTCTTTGGGGATGTTGTTTAATGCCTCTAGTGTGAGTCCGCAGGTGAGACTGGCATCTCCTAAAATCGGTAGGATATGTTCAGAGCGCTCACTTAAGTCCCGATTTTTGCCGACGCCAAGACCTAGCGACAGCGCTGTTCCTGCATGTCCTGCATAAAAATGATCGTGGGGCGATTCTTTGGGATGGGAAAAACCGCAGAGCCCTTTGAATTGGCGGATTTTAGCAAATTTACTGAGACGGCCCGTTAACAGCTTATGTGGATAAGACTGATGGCTGACATCGAAGATCATTTTATCTTGCGGAGAGTTAAAGACCTTGTGCAATGCAATAGAGAGTTCGACGATGCCGAGATTAGAGCCAAGGTGCCCCCCATTTATCGATAATACATCGATGATTTTAGTCCGAATCTCTTGGGCGAGCAATTCTAAAGATTCAATAGGGAGAGTATCCAAATCTCGAGGGGTCTGGATTTTGCTAAGTAGAGGTGTATTCATCTTCAAGATCGCTGTGTTGAGTTGTAGTTTAAAGGGGCTTGTTGGGTCGCTAAAAATTCTTGCGTTTTGGGTTTTCCAGCAGTATCCATCAACAGTTCTCCCTCTCTATTTTTCATGAGGACTTCAATTTTCTTTTCCGCATCGGTTAAGCGCTTGCTCGACCAAATAATGAGTCGATCTGCTTCTTCATACAATTTGAGAGATTCTTCCAAGGATACTTTGCCTGTATTCATTTTTTCCAAGATCTCTTCTAACCTGGAGTAAGCGGATTCGAATGAAAGGGGGTTTTCTGTCGTCATATTAAGGCCTCTTGGATAATTGCGTTTACCTGACCATCTTGGAGCACAATACGGACTGGCTGCTTGTTTTCAAGCTCTTGTTTAGAAAGGATAACGGAATCTTTTTTTTCTTGAAAGAGGATGCAGTAGCCTTTTGTTAAAAGATTTTTTGGATCGATCGCCTTTAGGTGAGAAGCAAGTTGTTTCAGGCGATTTCTTTTTTCAGCGATCATGTTAAAGATTTTGGCATTTAATTGATTGGACTTAATTTCGGAATCGGAAATTTTGCTAAAGAAGAGAAGTTGTTGGTTCAGTGTATGGGATAGGGAGCTTTTCAAGCGGTTAAGCTTTTGTTTTAAGATGTCCACCTGCGTTGAGGGTTTCAGCGTTACATTCAGCTTGCTCAAAGCTGTGATTTTGAGTCGATTGCGCTCGAGGATCCCTTGCATGGAGCGTGTGAGATCCTCTTTTATATCATCGATTTTTTGTAATTGGGTTCCGAGTAGGGTGTAGGCAGAGCTAAAGTAAGGCTCTTTTTTGATCCGATCTAAATATTTTCGATGCGCCTGTGTGCGCGTTTGAAGCATGCCGCTCAAAGTGGTATGCGCTTGGTTTAAAAAGGTGAGCTGCTGGGATTTTTCGGCAATAGCCATTTCCGCTGCGGCGGAAGGGGTCGGCGCTCTAAGATCCGCTACGAAATCGGCGATGCAAAAATCGGTTTCATGGCCGACTGCTGAAATGATCGGGATCTTGGAGTTGTAGATGGCTTGAGCTACAATTTCTTCATTAAAGGCCCATAGGTCTTCCAAACTGCCGCCGCCACGGCCGACGATGAGAAGATCAGCGATGTGATAGCGATTGAATTGATCGATCGCTTTTGCAATTTCTTGAGCTGAGCCCTCTCCTTGGACCTTCACTGGATTTAAAATGAGGTGAAAGGTGGAAAATCTTCGAGTCAACACATGCAAAATATCTTGAATCACAGAGCCAGTCGGGGAGGTGACCACCCCGATCGTGCGGGGGTATTTGGGAAGCTTTTTTTTCCGACTCGGCTCAAACCAGCCTTTTTCTGCTAATTTGGCTTTAAGCGCGTGAAGTTTAACGAGCAGCTGGCCAACGCCTAAGTATTCGAGTTCTCGAACGATAATCTGGTAGTTTCCTCTTGGGGCGTAAAGGGAAAGTTCCCCTTTAAGAACCACCTGATCGCCCCCTTTGGGAAGCTGGCTTAAAGATTGAGCGCTTCCCTTAAAAAGGACAGCCGCGATCTGAGCATCGGCATCTTTTAAGGTAAAATAGAAGTGGCCAGAGGACTGCTCTTTGAGGTTCGTGATCTCTCCGCGCACCTGGATAAAGCTAAATCTGGATTCTAATTGTTTCTTGATAGCGGTTGTCAGTTCTGAGACGGTTAAAATTTCTTGCATAAGCTCTGGCCTTTGATCTATACTGTGGGTCGCCCGAGTTTTTGCGTTTTGAGCAGCGTCAAAGCTCTCGGGGTTTCTCTATAAAAAGTTAAGGCTAGTATTGAAGAATACAACCTTAGCTTTTTCTAGAGGAACCGCGAGACTTGTCACGCAGCTCAAAACGCAAAAACTCGGGCGACCCACAGTATATACTGAATGCATTATAACTTAAGTACAAGATAATGAAACGAATTTCTGTAATTGCCGGCAACTGGAAAATGCACAAAACGGGAAAAGAGGCCCGTGCGTACATCGAACAGTTGCGTCAGCTCATTTCCAAAACCGACCATCGGGTGTTAATCGCAGCTCCGTTTACAGCCATTCAAGATGCCTCAGATGAGGCGAAGGGCTCTAAAGTTGAGATCGGCGCACAGAACATGCACGAAGCAGTGGAAGGTGCCTTTACGGGAGAAATATCGGCGCGCATGCTTCAAAGTGCTGGAGCTTCGTTTGTGATTTTAGGTCACTCAGAAAGACGGACTCTTTTTTCGGAGACGAATGCAGTGATTAATCAAAAACTCAAAAGCGCTCTAAAGAGTGGATTAACTGCGATTCTATGCATCGGAGAGACTTGGGAAGAGAGGGAAGCCAATCAGACTTCCCAAATTTTAAGTACTCAGCTACAGGCGAGCCTTGATGGAATAGAAGATTTTAAATCCATTATCATAGCTTACGAGCCGGTGTGGGCAATTGGGACGGGGAAAACAGCAACGGCAGAAATCGCTCAGCAAACGCATTTGGAGTGTAGAACATTTATCGAACGCACTTGGGGGCCAGCAGTTGCCGCTAAAATGGCCATCTTGTACGGCGGCTCTGTAAAACCAGAGACCATTTCCACTTTAATGGCACAATCAGATATCGATGGCGTTCTTGTCGGTGGAGCCTCTTTAGACGCAGAAGGTTTTTCGCTCATAGTCAATTTTTAGGATCGGGAGATCAACATGTCATTTATTTTTTATTTGTCCCTGTTTTTGTTTTTAACGCTCTGTGCCGTTCTCTGTTTAATTATTTTAATTCAAGAGAGCAAAAGTTTAGGCCTTGGAGCTTCTTTCGGTGGCGATCCTGGAGAGTCCTTATTTGGAACATCGACAGCAGACGTTTTAAAAAAACTCACAGGTTGGCTCGCTCTCATTTTTATGGTGTCGTGCGTTCTTCTCTCCCTCTGGACGGGAACACTTAGCCGTCAAGGAAATCGCTCAATTGCACCGAGCATTGAAGAAGTAGGATCTCCTTAAAATGATATTGCCGATTCGCTATTATGGCGATCCCGTTTTACGTAAACGGTGCGAGCCTATTCTAGAGATTACCGATGAGATTCGTCAATTGGTAGCGGATATGATCGAAACCATGAATGCTCATAATGGCTTAGGGCTTGCAGCTCCCCAAGTCGGCCATTTGGTGCGCCTCTTTGTGTTGCGGGAATATCTCACAGAAGAGGATGGTGATGAGGAAGAGTTAAGGTTATCTGAGCCTAAAGTCTACATCAATCCTAAGATCACAAACCCAAGTGATGAGCTCATTTCCGATGTCGAAGGATGTCTATCGATTCCCGAAATCAAATACCCCGTTTTTCGCCCTCTCAAAATTACAGTAACGGCAACGGATCTCGAAGGAAAAGAGTTTACCGAGGAACTGGAAGACTACAATGCACGCATTCGGATGCATGAAAATGATCATATCAATGGGGTTCTTTTCATCGACCGCCTAGAGCCCGATTTCAAAAAGAAGATCGATCCGATTCTTGTAGCAATCAAAAAGAAGTATTCTAAATAGAGGGAGTTGCAAAACTCCATTTGAAACCCAAATTCGCGCTTTTAACGTCGGATTTGGGTTTTTCGCAAATCGCCTATGTCCAATAGGATATGTCAATTTGCGAAAAACCGAACCGACCTTAAAATCATCAAATTTGGTCTCCAAAGCTTCAGTTATGCAAGATATCTAATGATTGATCTATACCCAACTCGGTCAGCAACTTGGAATTTGGACCGCGCCAAAGCCCCGGGGATCGTCGATCTTAAGTCGCCCCATATTGTTAATATGGGGCGACTTAAGATCGATGATCCGCGGGAGCTTTCGCGCAGGTCCAAATCCAAGT
>CAMAVL010000061.1 GCA_945861735.1 Chlamydia trachomatis | reverse complement strand
GGGATCGAATAGCGCAAATGGGGCTAGTATTGAATAATACAACCCCATTTGCGCTATTCGATCCCTGGGGCTTTCACGCCAAAAAAAGTTTTTGTCTAATGTGACTTTGTCAAGATAGACTCCTTTACAAAGAAGAAAAGGGATTCGATACTTGGTTGAATTGGGAGCCAGCTTTTCGTTTTTTTAATTCTGTTTTTAGCGAAAACATGAGATCCTGATCAAAGTTTTGATTCGATGCCCAATATAAATATTGAACGGGGATCTCTGAAAAGGGGCGCCCTTTATGTTTGCCAAGAGGCATCGCACGGAGCGAGATGGGGCTCTTTAGGCGATTGACGAGATCCTCTGTCGTTTTAAAGCGGCGGGAGAGCTGCTTAAACACTGCAATGTTCACAACAACATCATTCATCGCTCGATGAGCGCCTTCTTCTGGAATGTTAAAGTGTTGACGAAGCTTTTCAAGGGAATTGGTCGGGCTCTCTCCATAGAGACGCGCAAGGCGCAAGGTGTCGATGTAGGGGTGGGATGCGAGTTGACAGGGGATGCTGTGCCTTTTGGCTGCATTTGTGAGAAAGGCGATATCATTTGTGATTCCGTGACCTACGATGATCTGTTTACCAATGAATTTAAACAGGGATGGCAAAACGTCTTGAATTTTAGGTTTCCCTTGAACCATTAGATCGGTAATTTTATGAATTTCGATCGAGGGAGGTGCAATGGGTGTTTCTGGATCGATGAGCGTTTCGAAGGAATCTGAAGCCTCTTCAAAGGTAAAGCGAACGATGGCTACTTCGATGATGTGGTCAGTCTCTGGGATTAAACCCGTTGTTTCACAATCGAGGCACACAAAGACGTCTTTATTAAGTAATCCCATGAATTCTCTATTTAAGGAGTGCGTTGATCTGGTCGATAAGTTCTATTCTAGCGTGAGGATCTTTAATCGAATAGTGAAGAAATGGAATGGGGGCATCAGGAAGGTCGTTTTTAAATGTTTGCAATGAAAACTCAGTGTTCTTTTTCCGTTCATTGGCATTTAGCTTATCTGTTTTGGTAAAAATGAGAAGAAGCGGCTTTTGATTAAAAGCAGCCCATTTTACGAGTGCACAATCTTCTTCTTGAGGAATCCGGCGCGAATCGATGAGAAATAGGATGAGTTTAAGAGAGGTTCTATTTTCTAAATAGGCATCAATGCTATCAGCCCACTGTTTTCTCATATGTCCAGACACTTTTGCAAAACCATATCCAGGCAAATCGACTAATCCGAGCTGACTATCGATCGTAAAAAAATTCAGCATTTGGGTCTTTCCTGGAGTCGAGGAGGTTTTAGCTGTTTTTTTATTTCGAAGCAAACTGTTGATTAAAGAGGATTTTCCTACATTAGAGCGTCCCACGACAGCAATTTCAGGAAGGGGCTTTCCATCCGCTGCGACAAGCGATGGGAAGTGTTCATGCGTGACGGCAGACGTTATGAACTGGGCCTGTAAAAAAGGAATGTGTTTCATTCGTAAATCTCAATTTTTCTTGTGTTTTCTCCAAGATGGGAGATCTGTATGCAGGTGGTGTTTGATGGGAGAATAGAGGTAATTCTCTCAGACCACTCAATGCAACAGATCCCTCCCGCTTGTAAATAATCTTCAAATCCAGCGAGTAGAAATTCTTTGGAAGAGCGTAATCGGTAGAGGTCGAAGTGATAAATCGTTGTTAGCCCAGAGTAGATATTAAGATAGTTAAATGTTGGGCTAGAAACTTCTCGTGGGACAATAGAACTAGCTCCCTCGGCAAGTCCTTGGATAAAAGTGGTCTTTCCGGATCCTAGGTCTCCCGTAAAGGCGATAATTGCATTAGGTTGCAGTCGCTTGCCGAAAAGAAGCGCAATTTGGTGTGTTTCAGCAGAAGAGTAGCTTTTATATTCTTCACTCTTCTTCATTTTCAGGTTCTTCTTTATCTTCTTCTAGCCACTGCCCGAGGAATGAGGAGAACTCGTCGATTTGCGATAGAGATTCAACAAAAGATTTGATCTTGCTCTCTTCGAGTTGTTTTTGGATAAATGTTAAAAAACTCTCTTCGATTTGAAAGCGATTTTGGTGAGGCACTTCCTCTAAAGGAATCGGCTTTAGCTGGTTTTTAATAAAATCATCTATAACGGCATTTCGGCTATTAAAGAGTTTGCCAGTGACGGCAGAGGAGTAGACCATTTTAGTGACCGGGTCTTTGCGTTTGCCAATATAATTTTTGATCACATCAGGATCTTCTGAAACAAAGAAACGTTTTGCTTTCAATCCTCCAATGCGCTCTTTGTTTTCGGGGCATTTAGACACCCAATCATAGATCGCGTCTTGAGGGTTAGGATGGGTGTTATCTCCGAAAACTTTTCCAGTAAAAGGGCAAATATAGACTTTTTTTGTCTGTTCATTGACGCTTTGTTGCCCATATTGAATTTTAATCTCAGTCTCTCTCCAGAGCTTCCCTTGTTCTTCTAGGGATCTGATGAGTTCATCGCGACTTTGAAAAATCATCTTGTCTCGGATGAATAAAACGGGAGAGATGTTAAATTTTTTCTCGAGAAAATACAGGTAGGTCGTGATCAAGTCCGCCTTGCGATTTTTTTTCAAAAATTTCAACAATTCGTCTTTTAGCGTCTCAGAAATCGCTAACGTTGCCATGTTTGTCCCCTTTGAGAGTGTAAAATATTGAATTAGAGTACAGAACTTCTGGTTTTCGTTCAAGAATTATAAGAGTTTTACAAAAAAACCAATCTTTTTCTATAGAGGATTTGCAGGAAAAACATGATTTAAGGGTTGATCTGGATTAGAGCCTTCAGGTAATATGTTAAAACTAAATTGTAAATTTTTATCTTATAACATGGATGTGGGGTAAGTATGGGTTTAATTCTAGATGACACAGTAGTATTAGAAGAGATTCCAGTTTCTGGATATGAGAAGGTTATTCACGTCACGAACGCCCGAGTGGGGTTAAATGCAATTATCTGTATGCATAATACCGTATTAGGTCCAACGCTTGGCGGAATTCGGATCCATCCTTATCCCACCTTTGCGGCGGCTTTAAATGATGCGATGCGTTTATCTGCTGGAATGACCTATAAGTCGGCTCTTTCTGAGTCGGGTTGGGGTGGCGGCAAAAGCGTGATCATTGCTGATCCAAAAACACAGAAGACGGAAGAGCTTTTAATGGCGTTTGGACAAGCAGTTCACCGTTTGGGTGGGCAATATATCTGCGCCGAAGACGTCGGTTGTGGTCCAGCAGACGTAGAAGTGATTAGCCGAGTGACTCCCTACGTTGTGGGACTCATGCATGAAAAGAGCAGTGGCAACCCGTCTCCCTTTACTGCTTGGGGAACGTTTCGCGGCATCCAATCCGTTTTAAAAAAGGTTTATGGATCAGATTGTGTCGAAGGTAAAGTGGTTGCGATTCAGGGATTGGGAAGCGTTGGAGCCTCTCTTGCTGAATATTTATTCTGGGCTGGTGCTAAACTGATCGTTGCGGATATCGACTCGGATAAAGCTTTCAGAATCGCAAAACAATTCAATGCTCAAGTGGTCAGCGCAGAAGAAATTTTAAAAGTGCGCTGTGATGTTTTATCTCCTTGTGCGATGGGCGGGATCTTAAATGAAAAAACAATTCCTTACCTGCAATGTGGTGCTATAGCTGGCGCTGCAAATAATCAATTACTGCGCACTGAAGACGCCGATGCTATAATGGCTCGCGGCATTCTTTATGCTCCTGACTTTGTGGTCAATGCAGGTGGATTAATTAATGTGACTCAAGAGCTAGAGTCGACAGGATATAATCCTGCAACTTCTCGCAATAAGGTTCATCAGTTATATGATCAGCTCATGATGATTTATGAAATTGCAGAACAAAATCAGTATTCCACACAGCGTGCAGCATTGGCGCTCGGTGATTATCGATTGAAGTATGGAATTGGAAGACGCAATCAGACGGCTTGTTTCCACCACTCTGCAACATAGAAGTTTATGAAAAATATTATTGACCTGCTGGATCAGAAGTTTGAAAGCGCGATTTTAGCAACTTTCAAAAATGCCGCAAGTGCGCTCCCGGAGATCACACAAGCCACGCAGATCCAGTTTGGTCATTATCAATGCAATAACGCCTTAAAAATTGCTAAGGAATTGCGTCAAAATCCTCGAGATGTTGCAACTAAAATGATCGAGGCTATCGACGTCCATGCGTCTGACGGGATCGTAATGATCTCCAAAATGGAGATTGCTGGACCAGGTTTTATTAACATCACCTTAAGCTCCCATTTTTTGTCGACTCAAGTCAGTGCCATCTTATCAGATGATCGACTAGGCGTTCCTCTTCCAACGATTAAGCAACGGATCATTGTTGAGTTTTCTTCCCCAAATGTGGCGAAAGAGCTCCATGTAGGCCATTTGCGATCGACAATTATTGGGGATGCGCTTGCTCGGTTATTTGAGTTCTTGGGTCATGATGTATTGCGCCTAAGTCACATTGGAGATTGGGGAACGCAATTTGGAATGCTCATTACCTACATTAAAGAAAATGTCACTGAAAGCAAAGAGCATGATCTTCCTCAACTCATGCATTGGTATAAAGAGTCTAAAAAACGCTTTGATGAAGATCCCGATTTTAAAAAACGCGCTCAATTGCAAGTTGTTCGTTTACAAGGGGGCGATCCAGAATCTTTGAAGTCTTGGACCTCCATTTGTGAAATTTCCAGAAAAGCCTTCCAAGAAATTTATAATCTACTCGATGTGAAGTTAATAGAAAGGGGAGAGTCCTTTTACAATCCCTACCTTGCTGAAATTGTGGCTGATCTTGATAAAAAGGGGCTCGTTGCAGTCTCTGATGGAGCAAAATGCGTCTTTCTAGATGGTTTTATCAATAGAGACGGCTCTATTTTGCCGATGATGGTTCAGAAGTCCGATGGGGGCTATAACTATGCAACAACCGATATGGCAGCTGTTCGCTATCGCGTGCAAGTCGATAAAGCCGATCGGATTATTTGTCTCACCGATGCAGGTCAGAGTCAACATTTTGCCATGATTTTTAAAGCGGCTGAAAAGGCTGGCTATGTCGATCCTCAAAAAGTGGGTCTAGATCATGTCCCCTTTGGCGTTGTATTAGGTCCCGATGGTAAAAAGTTTAAGACGAGGTCAGGAGAAACAGAGAAACTCATCGATCTTCTATTAGAAGCCGTTCGAAGAGCATCTGAGATCATGCGCGAGCGGTTGCCAGATTTATCTGAAAAAGACATTGTGGATGCAGGGACCGTTTTAGGCATTGATGCTGTAAAATATGCAGACCTCTCCTGCAATCGGATTAAAGACTACGTTTTTAGCTATGATCGGATGTTAAAATTTGAGGGGAATACAGCCGCATTTCTTCTCTATGCCTATGTGAGAATTGAGGGGATCAAACGTAAAGTGAATAAAGATGTGTCTCAACTGATTAAAAACGCCCATGTGATTCTTGAACACCCAAGCGAAATCGAACTTGGGATTCATTTGAGGCAGTTTGGAGAGACGCTCGACATGATGGCGCGCGATCTTCTTCCTAATCGCCTCAGTGATTACCTCTACGCGCTAGCTGAAAAGTTTCATCAGTTCTTTCGCGATTGTCGCGTCGAAGGCTCTGAAGAAGAAGACAGCCGCCTGCTTATCTGCGAGGCAACTTCTCGTATCTTAGAAAAAGGATTATCTATCCTCGGGTTAAAGACGCTTGCGCGGATGTAACCGCAGTCTTACTCGTAGCACCTGGAATTTCTCTTACGTAACGCGGCACCGCATATCCCGAAAGCGATTTTGAAATCTCTTTCATCAGCTCCAATCCCTTTTCTTCTGAAACCTCAAAATGCATCGCTCCCTCTACCGGATCGAGTTGATGTAGGTAGTAGGGGATGATCCCGTGATCGGCTAATAGAGTAAATAAGTCGTGTAATGCCTTCTCGTTGTCGTTAATCCGTTTTAAAAGAACGGTTTGGCAAAGCACGGGGATCCCAAGTCTCTGTATTTTATTCAAAGAATCAAAAATATCTTCATCCCATTCATTGGCATGATTCGAATGGATTACAAAAATAGTTTGCAGCCGAATCGATTCGAGCATATTTAAAAACTCTGCATCGATCCTCTCTGGAATGCCCATCGGAAATCGACTGTGAAAGCGGAGTCTCTTCAGATGGGGAATGGCATCGAGATTCTCAATTAAGCCCTGCAGCTGCACATTGCTTAAAGAGAGGGGGTCGCCACCGCTTAAAATAATTTCTGTGATCGATGGGTCGTCTCTTAAGATTTGGAGCTCTTCTTTAAACGCTTTATCAGTGGTTTCATAATCAAAGTGTTGCCTAAAGCAATACCTGCAGTGCATGGCGCATGCGCTTGTGCAGATGAGGAGCGCTCTTCCTGTATATTTATGCAGCAATTTAGGAGCCTTGCGAAAGGCGCGATCATTAACAGGATCAAGTAAAAATAGGGGGGACTTTTTGGTTTCCGCTTCTTGAGGTAGGAATTGGAGGAGGATTGGGTCATCCAATCTATTTTTAACAATTTTCTTTGCAAGACGAAAGGGGAGATTTAAAGAAAATGAGGGGGTATGACTTAAAGAAAAGTCGAGTTCTAAAAAAGACATTAACTTATCCCAATGGGTAAAGTTCTGCCGCTGAATCTCTCTCCATGGAATTGCCATTGTAAAATATCCTCCTATACGAAGAGGGCATTTTACTTGGAAGGTAAGAGATCGTCAATAGGAAACGAGCCGCAGTGACTCCCTATTAACTTGACAAAGGCACATTAGATAAGACTTTTTTTTTGATCGTCAAAGCTCCCGCGGTTCGAATATCTCAAATGGGGCTAGTATTGAATAATACAACCCATTTGCGATGCTCGAACCCCGGGGCTTTCACGCCAAAAAAAGTTTTTGTCTAATGTGACTTTGTCAAGTTAAGGCGTCGTTAGGATTTCAATCGGCTCTTTACTAACCGGTGGCAAAAGCGGCTTTAGAAAAGCTGTTGGTTTTGCAGTGGTTTCTGAAATATCTGCCTTGGAAGCGCTCTCACGCGAGATATTAGCCCCTAACGAAGAGAGCTTAGAGACGATATTGGCATACCCTCGGTCGAGATAATGCAGTCCCGAGAGGAGGCTGGTATCTGGAGCTAACAGCGCTGCCATGACATAGGCAAAGCCTGCGCGGAGATCGGGGATCGCGATATCTTTGGATTTGAGGTGGGTAATCCCTTTGATTACAATGCTATGATGAAAGTTGTGGGAGGCAAAGCGGCAATTTTTTCCTCCAAGACAATGGGTGTAGAGTTCAATGTCTGCGCCCATTTGATTTAAGGTTTCTGTATAGCCAAAGCGGTTTTCATACACCGTTTCATGAATGACAGAGGTTCCTTGCGCCTGTGTCAGTAAAACGACGAAGGGCTGTTGCCAATCGGTCATGAAGCCGGGGTGTACATCTGTTTCGACATGGATCCCCCCTTTTAAAGGCCCTTTATAAAAGAATTCAATGCCGTCGGGTTTGATATCAAAGCCTGCATTCACTTCGCGCAATTTATTGAGAAAGGTGATCATGTTATGGTGTTGCGCGCCTTCAACAAAAACTCTGCCCTTCGTGCTAATGCCGGCTAATGCAAGGGAGGCCGCTTCAATGCGATCGGTGACAACAGTGTGTTCTACTTCATTAAAATGGGACGATTCTTGGATGCGGATCGTGCGATCGCCATCAATGCCGATGATGATCCCAAGCTTTTGCAAAAAGAGGATAAGATCGATGATTTCAGGTTCGATTGCCGCATTGCGAATGACAGTTGTCCCTTTGGCACGGGACGCTGCCAGAATCGCATTTTCAGTTGCGCCAACAGATGGATAGGGCAAATCAATAATTGCTCCTTTGAGTCCGTGATGTGCACGTGCGAAGTAAGCGCCTTCTTTTTTCATTTCACGGTATTCGATCTGGGCGCCGAGTTTTTCTAATGCTAAGAGGTGAAAGTCAACAGGGCGTTTACCAATTTTGCAGCCGCCAGCTGTTGGAACGATGATGTCTTCATCGGTGCGGCCGAGCAGTGCGCCGATCAGGAGAATGGGAATCCGATTTGATCCTGAAAAGCGTTGTGGGACGTAGGTCGTTTTCAGCTCCTTTGTCACGATCTCGATGATCCCTTCGGTTTTATCCCACTGAATATGCGATCCGATCTCTTTGCATAAATCGACAGTGATTTCAACTTCAGCGATATTGGGAACGTTATAAAATGTGCAGCGCTTGTCTGTTAATAAAGACGCCACGAGAAGTTTTGTCACTGCATTTTTAGCGCCAGATGCGCGCACTCTTCCTTCTAATGGGGTTCCACCTTTAATTTTTATTCTGTCCATGTGAGTCCGTTGGGGCGTTGAGGTTTTGGAGGGAAATATAACCCTATTCTTATCTGGAAAAGGCATTAATTGTAAATCTATTTCACTGTAATTTTTAAGTTGCGATGGAACTGAATTTTTTTGCCGGACGCAAGAGCGATCGAAGAAGGAAGTAATCCCTCTTCTGCGGGCAGATAGGTGAAATGGATTTCATGATTTGGAAAATGTTTCTGTTGAAAAATGACACTTACCCATCCCATTGTTTTGCGTGCATTGATTTCAACGATCGGATGTAACGCGCTATTTCCAGTAGATGGGTGGATGTAGAGCATCGCATCGATGCCCACATTGCCAAAGAATCCAAGTGATTGCATTTTTTCAAGCATGTGAAGTGCAATGTGTTTATGTTCTTGAAGATAGGGGAGATGCGATTGAAAGAGTGTCTCTTCTTTGCCGACGCGGTTGGAAAGGTATTGGCCATGTGTGTTGTTTTCACAAATTGTAGATCCGATGAATTGGATCGATCCAAACGTTGGAATTTCCCATTGCGTGCTAAAGTCGAGAAGGCGCTCAACCCAGGGTTCTGCAATGACAGGTCTTTTGGCGCTCCACTCTTTTTGTAAAAACAGGAAAATTTTTTCGTCAGAGGGTGTGTTTTTGGAGTCGATGATCAGATGGCCCTGTCCTGAGACTCCATAACACGTTTTTAATACTTTGGGACTAGGTCTTTGGAGCCACTGGAGCGCTTGTGTTTCGTTTTCAAGGAGCGTAGCGCCGGGTAACTTTGGCGAATGTTGAAATGAGAAGGCTTTGGAATTCACGGATCGAATGGTGTCCCAGGAGGGGATGGGGTAAGGGAGCTTCTGTTTTTTTGCCCATTTGGCGATGAGTTCAGAACCTCCCCAGCTTTCAATTTTGTCATAGTTGGGGTTGGAATCAGTTAGTAGGTGTTGGGTGAGTTGAGGAAAGCCTGGTTGTCGATGGGAAACGACAATGCCATCGCCTGGATTGGCGTAAAGAAAGGGAAGGTATTGGAGTTGAAGAAAAATGGGGTTACTCGGATATATTGAATGGATCGGATGGGCAAGTTCAGCCTCAAAAGAGATGTTGGCTATGTGGAGTTTTTTCATATAAGTTTCACAAAATTGCACAATTACAGTATACCAGTATACAGAGGGAATTGCAAAACTCCATTTGGGTATCAAAGCTTCAGTTATACTGCAGTCGGCCTGAAACTTG
>CAMAVL010000060.1 GCA_945861735.1 Chlamydia trachomatis | reverse complement strand
ACTTATACTGCAGTCGGCCTGAAACTTGGAATTTGGACCGCGCCAAAGCCCCGAGGATCGCCGATCATAAGTCGCCCTATATTGTTAATATTTTGCGACTTATGATCGACGATCCGCGGGAGCTTTCGCGCAGGTCCAAATCCAAGTTTCAGGCCGAGTTGGGTATAACAAGATGAATTCAACAATCTAACGCAACAACCGTTCTATTTAGGAGTCTGTTCATCGATAAAGGCGAGGTTCTCAATCCGAAAGTCAATGATCTTCTCTTTTTTTCGAATAGGACTTGTCAACTGATTCAGAGGGGTTTTCTGCACCTCTTGCGATTCTTTGGCTATGAGCTGCTGCCGTAGTTTCAGATAATTCCCAAGCTCCTGAGCGTAGTTTTTCGTGCTGAGGCGCAAGATTTTCGGGAAAATAAAATGGTATTCCTTATCCCCTTTTTGACAGACAATTGTATCTTCGACAATGAGGACGATCTCGCGCGTGCCATAACTCTCTGCAAAGGCATTAGAAACGTCAATGCGTTTGACCTGAAACACGTCTCGGATCTGAGGATCATCGAGTAATCGGAGCAAGCTAAAGCTTAATTCCACATACTTCCCCTCTAAAGGCTTACCCCAATTGGCAGTTGGGCGATCCAATTCTTCTGAAGGGGCGGCAAACTCTGCTAGACCCAAATAAATCTCCGGAAGGTTCTTAGGCGAAAAAAAAGGGCTAAATGGGATGGGGTGCCCTAACTTATCGAGAGCTGTATTTTGATAATCGTAGAGCCACGCAACAGGCTGTCGGATCTTATAGTCAATGTAAAGAGCATTGGGTTGAATAAGCTTAACTTGGGCTTGAGAAATCAAAGGCGATGCAAGAAGAGCGCTTTCTGCCGCCTTTAGATTAAATGTAAGCGAGCTTGGAGAACGATTGGCCGATAATTTAAGAAGTTCTGCTAAATAGCTTGTTTTCAGAGCTTCCTTTTGGGGACCTGTTTGCACAATTGTCGAGATGGCATATTGAGCACTTCTGGCACAGAGCTGCTTTTTTGCAAAATACGACTTGAGACCTAAATGAGCACTTACAGAAACAATAATCATAGAGCCAAGGATCCAGCTTAGGGCTTGAACTAGAGGAAGTTGAACAGATTTTTTCATGCAGGTAACTTACCTAAAACTTCTGGTCCTAAATGGGTAATATCTCCAGCTCCCATGGTGACTAGAGTATCGCCTGGTTGTAATACGTTCACTAAAAAATCAGCAGCCTCTTTTCTTCCCACGTATTGAATCTCTGAATTGCAGCTCTCTTTGATTTTCCGCAACAGGAGTTCCGTAGAAACGCCTTCAATCGGAGCCTCCCCTGCTGCATAGATATCGGTTATAATGACAAGATCTGCAAAATCAAAGGCTGGTCCAAATTCTGCAATGCAATCGCGTGTGCGCGAATATCGATGAGGCTGAAAAATGACGACGAGCCGTTTGTCTTTAATGGCGTGCTTGACAGCGCGAAGCGTTGCAAAAATTTCTGTTGGGTGATGGCCATAATCATCATAGATTGCAATGGAGTTTTTCTCCCCTTTTTTCTCTAGCCGCCGATTCACCCCTTTAAAGGAACTTAAAGCCGATCGCAATCCCTTTTCTTCTAATCCCAAGGAGAGTCCCATTCCAAAAACAGCCGCCGCATTGAGAACATTATGTCCACCGATGAGGGGGACTTCGATTTCTGAATAGGAAGTTCTCTGGTAGGTGCAATCAAAGACGTTTTTCCATTCCATCTGTTGGTAATTATTGACTTGCAAATCGTTACCGTCTTTAAAACCGTAAGAAATGCCCTTGAGACGAAGGCGACTCAGCTTCTCATCATCTCCACACCAAATGAAATGTTCATTGGATAGGACAAGACCTGCAAATTGCTTAAAACCTGCAATGAGGGTCTCTTCATCTTTCCAATAACTGAGATGGTCATTATCGATGTTGGTGATAATGGCCCCAAAGGGTCGGTATTTTAAGAAAGAGCCATCGCTTTCATCTGCTTCTGCGACAAAATAAGCCCCTAAGCCATGATGCCCGTTGTTACCGAGGCTGGGAACCATTCCCCCGATTGCATAGGAAGGATTTAAACCAATAGCTGTTAAAACGTGGGCAAGTAGAGAAGATGTGGTCGTCTTTCCATGAGTCCCCGTTACAAGGAGCGGGGAATACCCTTCCATTATTTGAGATAACAGTTCTGCTCTGTGGACAATAGGAAATCCTTTTTTCTCTGCGAAGCGCACCTCTGGATTGCGCGAGGGGATATCTGTGCTGCAGACGACAGTGGAAGGTTCTCGGATGTTATTGCGGTCATGCCCAATAAAAATTTGGGCGCCTTCTTTTTCAAGTTGGTCTGTAATATAAGAGGTTGCGATATCACTTCCTGTCACTTGGGCGCCTCTTTGCAAGAGAACACGAACGAGAGCGCTCATTCCAATGCCTCCAATTCCAATAAAATGATAGCGATTATTCATGTGTTTTTACCTCTTTATTAACTCGCAAATGACCGTACATAAATCCTTTTTTTGATCTTTGGATTTAAATTCTCGTAGAGCATTTTTCATCTTATGATGTTTTAAAGATACAGAATCTAACAATGAGATCACTTCGCTTTTAAGAAGTTCCGCATGGAGCTCTTTTTCTTCAAAGTAGACGCCCCCTCGGATCTGATCGCGTAAAAACTGCGCATTTTTTGTTTGATGATTATCTGCTGCATGAGGATAGGGAATCAAAATCGAGGGCAGCTCAAATGCAATGAGTTCCGAAAGGGTGACGGCGCCCGATCTAGAAATCGCAAGCGTTGCAGCTGCATAACACGTGTCCATTTCCGATTCAAAGTCGCGAACATAAGAGGGAATGTTCAGCTCTTGATATTTCAAGGCAATCTCTTGTGCTGAGGCAACCTTTCCCGTTAGATGAATCACCTGGAAAGGAATGTTTTTGGCCTGCATTTCTTCTGCGACCTTAAGAAACATCTCATTGATTGCAGAGGATCCTTGAGAGCCTCCAAAGACTAAAAGGGTGGGAATATTTGGAGCTAAATTAAAATGCACGCGCGCTGCATCAAAAGAGAGCTCTCTTCTTTCTTTAATGGGCATTTTCACTTCCACAACAGTCCCTTTTAAAAAGGCTTTCGCATCGGAAAAGTGGATTGCTGTGAGCTTTGAAAAGTAAGAGCAGAGGCGATTGACTTTTCCAGGAATTGCATTGGATTCGAAAAGAACTAAAGGAATGCGCTTGATACAGGCGGCTACAAGGAGGGGAAAAGAGTGGAAACTCCCAAATCCAATGACGAGGTCGGGCTTGATCTCGTTTAAGATGCGTAAACTCTGCCAGATGCCTAAAGAGAGGGTCCATAGGGATTGCGAGATTGCTTTAACGCTGCGCTTAAAAGGCGTTGCGCTTTTGACTTCCCTGTATGTGTACTTAAGTTTATGAAAATAACGATTAGTACTTAGGCCAGCTCCCGCAAATACGAGATCAAATGCGCCGCTTTGTTTCATCAAATCCTCTGCCAAGCTTTGAGCTGGGAAAAGATGCCCTCCACTACCACCTACAGCAATGACTATTTTCTTCTTTGACATCTTATCCTTTATGAATATTTTTTACAAAATCAACCTGCCCTCTTCCAATATTGAGAATGACACTGAGCGCTATCATGTTTGCAAGCAAAGAGGATCCCCCCTGACTAAAAAAGGGAAGGTTGGTTCCTTTGCTAGGTAGTAGGCCTGAAACAACTCCCAAATTTAGAAAGGCTTGGAAGCAGATTAAAAATGTAAAAATGCTCGCAATATAAAAGCCTTCCTTGTCGCGTGCGGATTGAGCAATATGAAATCCTGTAAACCCAATCACCATATAGAGGAAAATCAGACTTGTGATCCCAATAAATCCAGTTTCCTCGGCAAAGATCGCGGCAATATAATCACTTCTAGCCTCTGGCAAATATTCGAGTTTTTGCAAACTCTCTCCCAACCCCTTTCCCAGTACCCCTCCAGATCCGGCAGCAATCTTCGCCTGATAGGGTTGATGCCCTTTTCCTTTTAAATCATATTCGGGATGTAAGTAGACTGTAAGACGATCCGACACATGAGGCATTTGAGAGGCCACAATGACGCCGCAAATCCCTAATACACATAGAGGCAGTAGCCAATAAACCCATCGTAGTCGTGTTAAAACAAAGAGAACGACTAAAGAGGCTAAGATAATGGCGACGGTTCCGTTATCTGGTTCAATTAAAATGAGTCCTAAAGGAACTGCTATCTTAATTAAAATCTGCAAAAAAGACTTCAGATCGAGATTTTTTTTCCCAACGGCATGGATGTAATACAGCGGGATTAAATACTTTACAAACTCGGAGGGCTGAAAGGAGTTTCCAAAAATGCTAATCCAGCGGCAGGCTCCATTGATTTGTTGACCGACCCCTGGAATAAACACGACGATGAGAAGTGCTGTTAAGAGGATCATGATCGAAGAACTTAAGCGGATAAGATTCTGATAACCGACAAACCATACGCCCATCGCTGCAAGTCCTCCGACAATTGCATAGAGGAGCTGCTTGATGAGGGCATGGTGGGTGCTACGATCTTGAAAACGATCGAGCACCTCAGCCGAGGTCGTATTGAAAATCATCACTAAACCCATGGAAAAAATCAACAGGATCGAAATGAGCAAAGTCAGACAAGCGCGATTCATGGGTTCATCCTTAAAAAAACTAACGAATGCGGATCTGGTCACCCGGTTTCAAGCGGCGCGCTTTTTCTTCATTGAGATCGTTCAACTTCAAGAGATCTTCCACTTTAATGTGATTCTTTACAGCGATCGTCCAAGGATTATCGCCATTTTTAACGATATAAAACTTCGACCCCTCTTCTTTAACAGGCGCTGCAGGTGTTTTTTTTGCAGCCAATGCTACAGATTGGCTTGGAATTTTTAACACTTGGCCAATGCGCAAATTGCTGGAGTTGAGTTGATTGAGCTTCATAAGTTCATCAACAGAACAGTGGTGATGACGTGCGATTTTATCGAGAACATCTCCTTTCTTCACTTTGTGATCGATATATTTTACAGACGGCTTTTCAGCGGAGGGCGTTGCAGCTACAGGTTGCGCGGTGGCAGCTTCCGGAATAGAAAAGGGCTTTAGATCTTCAGCAAAACTATTAGCCGTCACAGGTGTCGATACGACAGATGAATCGAGCTCTGGGAGAGAAGTGACTGTTGCTGCGATGACCGGCGATGGATTCGCATACTGGCTGAGCACTTGATCCACTTCATCTCCAATGACAGAAGAAGATTCTTTTTTAGTCGAGAGATCAAACGTTCCTTTAGCACTTGACTGAGAATTAAGCACAACTTCTTGAGTGGGGCTATTAGATTTTAAAGCGCTGGCAAAAAGCACAACGAGCAATCCCGCATTGATGAGGACAGCGACAATGATGGTATCTCTTCGGTTCATATTATTTTTTCTCCTTTACATATTTTTGAAATTCATTACCTCGGTGGGCATAGTCGGAAAACATATCAAAACTTGAGCACCCAGGTGACAGTAAAACATGATCTCCACTCACTCCATCTCTTACAGACATATTGATGGCAGAAGATAGGGAATCCACACATTCAATGTCAAAATACGCACTTAATTCACGATAAATTTTTTCAGCAGCCAAGCCAATCGCAATCATCTTCTTTACTTTCCCTTCAAAAGCGTCTCTCCAAGGAAGGTAAGAAGCACCCTTATCTACGCCGCCAACAATTAAAATAACAGGGCCTTTCATGGCAGCGACAGCGCGGATAACTGCATCGAGATTTGTCCCCTTGCTGTCATCATAAAATACAATCCCATTAATCTCTGCGACAAACTCAATCCGATGTGCTGGATTTTGAAAACTCTCCAAAGCTTTGCTAAACTGCTCTCCGGAAATACCAAATCCCTGGCACATCGCAAAGACGGCTAAGGCATTTTCACTCTCATGCATCCCTCTATCTCTATATCTGAGAGGCAAAAAGTATTCAATCTTTTCCAGATTGTTTGCAACTTCTTTATTAGTCGATAGCTCTGATCCTTCAATCGATCCATACGTTCGATAGGGTCTTTGCAATAGATGCCCATAGTCCTTGGCGACTTGGGTCCCCACATATAAAGCACCCCCTGACTTAATACAACATTGCAATTGACATTTCGCTCGTGCATAGTCTTCCATACTCGGATAGCGATCGAGATGGTCTGGGGTGATATTTAAAATAATGCCCGCATCAAATATAGGAAAATGCATCGTCTCGAGTTGATAAGAGCTGAGCTCAACGACGAGAACTTCACTTAGGTTTGGATTCAATAGATAAGAGGTCAATGCTTCACCGACGTTGCCAAGCGCTTTTGCTTTAATATTACAGCTATTGAGAACATGAGTTAACAGGAGCGTGACTGTCGTCTTTCCATTCGTTCCCGTGATGGCAAGCGCTTTTTGCCGGATATAGAGCGCTGCAAGCCCAGCTTCCCCTAAAATTTCAATCTCTTTCTTTCGCGCCATCTGATAGACGGGATGTTGGGATGCAATTCCAGGTGAAACGACAACTAAATTTAAAGAGGCCCAATCGATTTCTTTTACATCAGTAACAATTTCGAATCCCTTGTCTTTGATCTTTTCATCAAAACCCACGACAGCGTATCCCTTTTGCAGCAAAAAGGCAACGGCTCCAAGCCCACTGACTCCTAAACCGACAACAAGAGCTTTCATCCTATCTCCTATTGAAATTTCAGGGAGGCGATCCCGATAATGGCTAAGATCAAGCTCACAATCCAAAAGCGCAGCACGACTTTTGTCTCAGGCCAGCCCTTATATTCAAAATGGTGATGCAGCGGAGCGCACAAAAAAATCCGTTTGCGATGACGCAGCTTATAGCTACCCACTTGCAAAATCACAGAGAGTGCCTCTGCAACAAAAACCCCGCCAACAAGCGCTAACAACACTTCCCTGCGCAATAAAACAGCTGCAACCCCGATAATGCCGCCGAGTGCCAGAGATCCCGTATCTCCCATAAATACTTGAGCTGGGTGCCCGTTATACCATAGAAAGCCAAGACAAGCGCCGACCAATGCAAATAAATAGACGGCAATCTCCCCACTATCTGCGATATAAGCGATGTTGAGATACCGAGACATTTCCATATTATTAGAGAAAAATGCAAACAGACCTAGCACAGCAGAGACCATGACCAAGCAGCCTCCAGCTAACCCATCGAGACCATCTGTTAAATTCACCGCATTTGAAGAACCTGTTACGACAAAAACGGTAAATAAAGCGCCAAAGAAAAGAGTGCCTCCAGTCAGAAGAACCACCGGATCCTTGAAGAAAGGGATAAAATAATGCCCCATATATTCTTGGAGTTTCAGTGTTTTTCCAGAAAGATCCATCTTCCCATCCCCGTTCTTAACCAGCTGAATTTCTTCCTTAGCAATAGGAGCTTTAAACCAGCTTCCCATTTCAAGGTTTTTTGTAACAGATGGGCAATACAAATACAAAGAGATCACAACACCTAATAAGACCTGCAGTAACAACTTTTTCTTTCCACTCAATCCCTTCGAATTTTTATATTTGAGCTTAAGATAGTCGTCGACTCCACCCAAAAAACCAAGCCACAAAGTAGAAATGAGGAGGATGAGCGTAAAGCTGCTTTTGAGATCCATCCATAAGACAAGCGAGAGAACCATCGAAAACAGAATTAAACTCCCGCCCATCGTCGGCGTATCTTTCTTTTTTTGATGCAACTCAGCCAAGAGAGGACAATCCTCTACGCGAATCGACTGTCCTGTTTTTAATTCATATAACTTCTTAATGACCCGAGGGCCCAATACAATTGTGCAGATCAAAGAAGTGAGAGCGGCTAACATCATGCGTGTAGACGAATACATAAAAGCGGATGGGATTTTCATCCCAAGAGAGGTCGTTAGGTATTGATAAATTAAAAGAATCACTGCTTTGGATGGGTTGTAAGAATTGCATTCCTGAACTCATCTTACAGGGAAATCTAAAATTGCAAAACCAAAAATATTAAGAATCTTAGGATGAGCAATTTAACTTAAAATCTTCCATAGTTGGTTGGAGTTAGAGCCCTTTAATAGGACAACATCCCCAGCTACTGCGATTTCAAAAACTCGAGAGCGGAGCGCTTCGAGGCTTGAAAAAGACTCCACATTTTTTTGTTCTGATACAAATAGATCCATCATCGGCTGACACTCTTTGCCAAAACAGAGCAAATGATCGACGCAAAACAGAGCTACTATTCCTACCTGTTTGTGACACTCTTCAGAAAAAGCACCAAGCTCCTTCATCTCTCCGAGTACTGCAATCACCTTACCTCCATTTTTGGGCCGCGGCAAATTCTTAAGAGCGGCTTCCATTGACGCCACATTGGCATTATAGGAATCATTGAGGAATGTCACCCCATCTCTTTCCTCAATTTCAAAGCGGTTCGTTTGCATTTTAAGCAATTGAGCCCCTTGAATGATTTCTTCCCAAGAGAGGCCCATTTTTCGAGCAACAACTGCTGCTGCTAAAAAATTCTCACAGAGATGAGATGCGATAAATGGTAATGTGAATATTGGAGATAGCTCATCCCCTTCAACGATTTGAAAACCATGATCACCCATCTTTAAACAACACCCTTCCACTCCATAAATCCATTTCTGACATCCTCCCCCATTGCGAATCGAATCAAAATGCGCAGCTTGTGCACTGATGATTCCAACTTGGGTTTTAGGATGAGAGAAAATTTCCGCCTTAGCGCGCGCAATATCTTCCACTCCGTTTGGGAAGAAAGCCGCATGCGCTAAAGCAATTTGTGTGACAACCGCAATATCTGGCGGCGCGATCTCCACCAATTTTGCGATCTCTTGAGGATGACTCATCCCCATTTCCAAGACACAGCAATCAACATCCTCTGAACAATTTAAAATAAATAAAGGAAGCCCGACTTGTGAATTGATACTGCCAGGTGTTTTGGCAACGCGCATTTTCTGAGCGAGTAGCGTTGCGATAAACTCCTTTGTCGTCGTTTTACCAACAGAGCCGGTTACAGCAATGACTTTGTCTTTACGAAAGCCAAAACATTCTTTGGCAAGTGTTTGCAATGCTTCAATGACATCCTCTACGGGAATGAGATACATTCCAAAGTTTGATCCTTGGTACGTCGTAGAAACAATTGCAGCGATGGCCCCTTTTCTTGCGACCTCCTCCAAAAAAGCATGTCCATCGACCCTCTCCCCTTGGATTGCGAAAAATAAGTCCCCAGGCGAGACGAGCTGACTCTCCTGAACAAATTTTTCTATGATTCGAGAATCGTTAATCTCTCTACCCAGCCACTTGCCCGCTTGGGCCAAATTCATCTTATCCACGGAGTATCCCTATTTAAAATCTGTGCATTACAATAAAACACTCATTATCTCGACTTTGCAAATTATTTAGTAAGATGCAAGCACTCCACCCCTTAAGTTCTATACCCAACTCGGTCATGAACTTGGATTTGGACCTGCGCGAAAGCTCCCGCGGATCATCGATCTTAAGTCGCCCCATATTAACAATATGGGGCGACTTAAGATCGACGATCCCCGGGGCTTTGGCGCGGTCCAAATTCCAAGTTGC